>CBDTZB010000045.1:0-10213 GCA_965364795.1 uncultured Nocardioides sp. | reverse complement strand
TGATCACGGGCGTGAGCATCCCGCTCTCCTTCATCGTGCCCTCGCTGGCCGGCCGGATGACCAACATCGCCCCCCTGATGTGGGCCCTGATCATCTGCTACCCACTGGGGTACGGCGGTCTCATGCTCGCCCCAGCCGGGGGAGCGGTCCTCTGGGCCATCCTGGTGGGCATCGCCCTGTCGGTCTTCCCCCTGGCCCTGACCCTGATCGGCCTGCGCGCCCGTACCTCCGAGGGCACAGCGGCGCTGTCGGCTTTCACTCAATCGGTGGGTTACCTGCTCTCGGTCGCTGGCCCCTTCGGCTTCGGGGTCCTCTATGACCTGACCGGAGGGTGGAACGCGTCCCTCATCGGTCTGACAGCGTTGTCGGTTCCGTTGCTGTTCGTGGGACTGGCCATCAGCAAGCCGGCCTATATCGAGGACCAACTCCAGACGGTCCCAGCCCGCTAGAGCAGCCGAAAGCCCCCGCCAAGGGGGTTGCGGGGGCTTCGGCTGGAGGGGGTCGGTTAGCTCAGGCCGCGAGGTCCGGGTCGCCCAGGCGGCGCAGCTTCTGCAGCGCCTCGCGCTCAAGTTGCCGCACGCGCTCGGCGGAGATGCCGTGCTTGGTGCCGATGTCGGCCAGCTTGTGTTGACGGCCATCGACCAGGCCGTAGCGCGACCGGATGATGTCGGCAGCGCGGTCGTCGAGCTGGTCGACCAGGGCGTTGAGTCGGTCACGGGCTTCGACGTCGAGCACGGTCAGATCGGGACCCGGGGCGGTCTCCTGCGCCATCAGGTCACCCAGTGAGGTGTCACCGTCCTCGTCGACCGGGGTGTCCAGGCTGACGTGCTCCCGGCCCCAGGCCATCAAGTCCAGCACGCGTTCATGGGTCATGCCGAGTTCTTCGGCGATCTCCTGCGGGTCGGGGTCCCGACCCAGCTGGCGCTCCAGGGTGCGACGCGCGCCGCCCACCTGGTTGAGCTCCTCCACCACGTGCACGGGCAGGCGAACGACGCGAGCCTGCTGCGCGATGCCACGGGTGATCGCCTGACGGACCCACCAGGTCGCGTAGGTCGAGAACTTGTAGCCCTTGGTGTAGTCGAACTTCTCCACAGCGCGGATCAGGCCGGTGTTTCCCTCTTGAATGAGGTCGAGCATCGGCATCTGCGCCCGGCCGTACTTGCGAGCGATGGAGACAACGAGCCGCAAGTTGGCGTTAATGAAAGTTCGGACCGCTTCGCGGCCCTCCTCGGCGATCCACTCAAGTTCTTCTTCGGTGGCGCGCATCGGGGCACCGCCCTTGCGGCGGCCGACCCGGCCCTCGGCCAGGAGCTGTTCGGCCATGAGTCCGGCTTCGATCGTCTTGGACAACTCGACCTCAAGGGCAGCATCGAGCAGCGGATTGCGGGCAATTTCGTCGAGATACAGGCCGACGCTGTCGCGGCCTTCGATCTCACGTGTCACCGAGGGCTTACGAGCCGCCGGTCGACGGGTTGCTGTTTGTGTTGCCATTGAGGTTCCCCTCCCTCTGGGGTGAGTACGCCATTGCACTCACATCTGACCCAACGCCACTGACAGCCGGAGGAATTCCCGGTGTCTCTAGTGGGCCTTCGTCATCAAGGACGATTCGGATCGGTGCAGAGTTGCTTAATTTGCGAACTCTCAGGGACTTCTCAGAAGTTAAGGGAACCGTTCAGGCTACAGGGGCGGTGGTGAGACCCATCCGATCCAGAATCCAGGCCAGGGAGAAGGCCCGGTCGTGCCACGCCTGGTAGCGACCAGAAACCCCACCGTGGCCGGCCGACATCTCGGTGCGCAGCAGAACCTCGCTCTGCGGGGACACCGCCCGCAGGCGAGCCACCCACTTGGCGGGCTCGACGTACAGCACCCGGGTGTCGTTGAGCGACGTCTCAGCCAGAATTGGGGGATAGGTCTGGTCGGTGACGTTGTCGTACGGCGCGTAGCTAGCTAGGAGGTCGTAGACCTCCGGGTCGCTGGCAGGGTCACCCCACTCGTCGTACTCGGTGACCGTCAGGGGCAGCGAGGCGTCGAGCATCGACGTCAGGGTGTCCACGAAGGGCACATTGGCCACGATGCCGCCGAACGCGTCGGGGGCACGGTTGGCGACTGCACCCATCAGTAGGCCACCGGCGCTCCCTCCTTCGGCGACTAGGGTGTCGGCCGTGGTCCACCCGGTTTCCACCAGATGACGGGCGCAGGCGATGAAGTCGTCGAAGGTGTTGGTCTTGTGCGCCAACTTGCCCTGGTCGTACCAGCGACGCCCCATCTCCCCGCCGCCGCGGACGTGGGCGATCGCGAAACCGGCCCCACGGTCGAGCATCGAGAGACGCGCCACGGAGAAGTAGGGATCGATGGACGCCTCGTAGGAGCCGTAGCCGTAGAGCAGCACCGGGATCGCTCCGGACTTGCGCGCGTCACGGCGGGCCACGATCGAGATCGGGACCTGCACACCGTCGGTGGAGGTCGCCCACAGACGGTGTTCCTCGTAGAGATCCGGGTCGTAGTCACCCAGCACCGTGGCCTGCTTGAGCAGGCTCAGCGAGCGCGTCCGCACGTCGTAGTCGAAGACCGAGGGAGGCACCGCCATGGTGGTGTAGCCCAAGCGTACGACGGGCTGGTCGAACATCGGGTTGCCACCTGAGGAGATGGTGTAGATCTCGTGGTCGAACTCCACGAGGTAGTCGTCCTCGATGCCCGCGTCACCGAGTTCGAGAAGCCGCAACTGGGTTAGCCCCTCGCTGCGCTGATGAACCACGAGGTGGGTGCCGAACGCATCCACGTCCTCTAGGCGTACGCCGGGGCGGTGCTCCACGATCGGCGCCCAGTCCGACCGAGGGGTCGGGGTCACGGGGGTGTTGGCGAGTTCGAAGTCGTCGCTAGAAGCGTTGTGGAGGACGAGGAAGCGGTCCTCTCCGCCGATGATCGCGTGTTCGAGGGAGTACTCGATCCCGGACTCCCGGGGGGCGAACACCTGCCAACCCTGATCGGGGTTCTCGGTGTCGAGGAAGCGGTACTCCGAGGTCACCTTGGACCCCGAGGCGATGACCATGAACCGGTCGCTGCGGGTGCGACCGACCCCGGTCCAGAACCGTTCGTCGGTCTCGTGATGCACCAACTCGTCCGCTTCTTGTTGCGATCCCAGAGCGTGCCGCCAGATCTTGTCGGCGCGCCAGGAGTCGTCGTAGGTCGTGTAGTAGAGGTCGGTGCCGCTGGGATCCCAGGTGGCGCCGCCGGCCACCCCGGTGATCTCGTCGGGCAGCAGATCTCCGGTGCGCAGGTCCAGAACACGCACGGTGTAGCGCTCATCCCCGATAACGTCGGTGGAGTAGGCCAGCAGGTGACCGTCGGGGCTGATGGCGGATCCGCCCATCGAGAAGAACTCGTGTCCCTCGGCGAGGGCGTTGAGGTCGAGCAGCACCTCCTCGCCGGGGAGTGCCGGCTCATCGGGCTGGGCGTCCTCGGCAGGCTGCGGAGGCGTCCAGTCTTCCGGGTCCAGCACCGGCACCCGGCAGCTGGCGCCGTACTCCTGGCCTTCGAAGGTGCGCGAGTAGTACCAGTGGTGCCGGTTGCGGACCGGGACCGACAAGTCGGTCTCCCGCGTGCGTGCCTTGATCTCATCGAAAATCTGCTGCCGCAGCCGGGCCAGGTGCTCGGTCGACGAAGCGGTGAAGTCGTTCTCCGCCTTCAGATAGTCCAGCACCTCCGGGGAGTCCTTTTCCCGGAGCCAGTCGAATTCGTCGGTGCGGGTGCGTCCGTGGTGCTCCCTGGTGACAGGGCGGCGGGCAGCGAGGGGAGGTTGCATGCGCACGAACCTAGTCGTTGGGTGGATAGGCGCAGCACTAGGCTCTGACCATGCACCGGCTCATCGACCTGAACGCCGATCTCGGCGAGGAGATCACCGATGACGCCGCCCTGCTGCGCGTGGTGAGCAGCGCCAACGTGGCCTGCGGCTATCACGCCGGGAGTCGCCAGATCATGCAGGAGGTGTGCGAGGCCGCCGCCGCCCTGGACGTCACTATCGGCGCTCAGGTGTCGTACGCCGACCGCCCCAACTTCGGGCGGGTGGCCCGCGATGTGCCCTTCGACATCCTGCGCGAACAGGTGGCGCACCAGGTGGGCACCTTGAGCGAGATCGCTCGGGCTGCGGGCACCGAGGTGCGCTACCTCAAACCGCACGGCGCGCTGTATCACCGGGTTCTCGACGACGAGGAGCAGGCGCTGGCTGTCCTCTACGGGTCAGCAGGGCTCCCGATTCTGGGCATGCCAGGCGTGCTGCTGGACGCCGCCGCAGCAGCAGGACAAAGCACGATTCTCGAAGGCTTCCCGGACCGGGGCTATGCCGCGGACGGTCGGCTGCTGGCTCGCGACCAACCCGGCGCGCTGATCGAGGATTCCGAGCGCATCGCCGAGCGAGCGGTCGAACTGGCCTCCGGCGTGGACTCTCTGTGCCTCCACGGAGACACCCCCGGAGCGGTGGCTCATACTGCCGCTGTGCGGACTGCCCTGGAGGGTGCCGGTTGGACGATGCGGTCCCGTCTTTCGTGAACGTCCTCACAGTGGGTCGACGCAGCCGCCTGGTCGAGGTAGACGGCGTCGACGAAGCGCTGCATCTGGCCAGATGGGCGCGCGACGCCAACATCCCCTGCGAGGAGATCGTCCCTGCGGCCACCACGGTTCTGTTCGACGGGCTGTTCGACCCCGAGTCTCTGGTCGATCGCCTGCAAGCCTGGGAACCGTCGGCACCAGCGACAACGGGTGGACTCGTCACGATCGAGGTGACCTACGACGGTGAGGATCTCGCCGCCGTGGCCCTCGAGTGGGGGACCGATGAGGCCGGTGTGATCGACCGACACGAGAGCACCGAGTTCGTCTCCGCTTTCTGCGGGTTCGCTCCTGGCTTCGCCTACCTGTCCGGCCTCCCCGACGAGCTTGCGGTGCCCCGTCTCAAGTCGCCGCGTCCCCTGGTCCCCGCTGGTTCGGTGGCGTTGGCCGGTTCCTGGTGCGGGGTCTACCCGTCGGCCTCTCCCGGGGGATGGCGGTTGTTGGGCCATACGGACACCGTCCTGTGGGATCCGACTCGTAGCGAGCCCGCGACGCTCGCCCCCGGAACCCGCGTGCAGTTCCGCTCGCGATGAGGTCGCCAGCGACGCAGCGGGGGAGTCTGCGCATCGACCACACCACCGGTCTGGTGACGGTTCAGGACCGGGGCCGGGTGGGGTACGCGCACCTCGGCGTACCCCGTGGCGGAGCGCTCGACCGACCCGCCGCGGACCTGGCTAACCGGCTCGTCGGGAACCCGGTGGACGCAGCGGTCTTGGAGATCACGTTCGGGAGGCTCGTGACAGTCAGCGCCTCCGGCGGCTGGGTCGCGCTCACCGGAGCGCCCTGCGAGGTCTGGGTCGACGGGTTGATCCGGACGCACAACCGCGCAGAGTGGGTGCCGCCCGGAGGCCGGCTGGAGGTGGGCGCCCCGCAGCGGGGAATGCGGACCTATCTGGCGGTCGCGGGTGGGATTGACGTCGAGCCGGTGCTGGGTTCCCGGTCGACCGACACCCTCGCCTGGGTGGGTCCGGCCCAGGTGGTGGCGGGGCAGGTCCTTCCCGTGGGCGATCCCGTCGGGTCACCGGTCGAACACGAAACTCCACGACCCCCTCGGGCTGGCCCGCTCCGCGTCCGACCGGGGCCGCGGGCGGACTGGTTCGATACCAGCGCGCTGCCGGCGCTGTTCGGGTCGGCGTACGTCGTGGGCGCCCAGTCGAACCGCATCGGCATTCGCCTCGAGGGTGCCGATCTGACCCGTCGACGATCCGAGGAGCTGCCGAGCGAGGCCGTGGTGTCGGGGGCGATCCAGGTCCCCCCGAACGGTCAGCCGGTGGTCTTTCTGGCCGACCATCCAACCACCGGCGGCTACCCCGTGATCGGCGTTGTTGACGAGGAGGACCTGTGGATGTGCGCGCAGGCTCGTCCCGGCGAACGACTGCGGTTCACAGGCGTTTAAGAAGTTCCACCGAATTCTCCACGGGAACGAATCCCAGGCGGTCGTTGATGGACACCATGTAGTCGTTGGTTTCGGCGTTCTGGGTGGTGATCAGTGGCGACCGGGTGTTGGCGGCTTGCGCAGCCCGCAGGTTGCGCGCCTTGACGGCCATGCCTAGCCGGTGACCGCGGTGTTCGCGGTGCACGAAGGTCCCCCACTGGAAGATGGGGGCCGCGCGGTTCTCCGTTGGCACGAGCAGGGTGGACTGAGCGGCCACAGTGCCGTCGGCAGCGATGGCAATGGTCTCGAACACGGTGCGCCCCATGGCGCTGGCTGTCGCACGGGCCTCGCGCAACCGCTCGGGGGTGATCACCTCCTCCTCGTAGTCGACCTCGCCGCTAGGAGCGTCTACGGCAAGTTGCCCGAGGAGCACGCAGAGGGACTCGATGTATTCGTCGGGGACGGCGTCAACGAGCGTCTCGAAGCGATAGTCGCTCGCTGGGGCAGCGGACTCGTCGATCCACTCCTCGATCAGCGAGTCGATCACGGGTAGACGCAGGTGTCGGATCACTTCGGTGTTGGACAGGTCGTAGCCCCTGCTGCGGGCGAAGGCGCGATAGCCGTGGGACGTGGATTCCCCCACCGGCAACGGTGTCTCCGTGATCGCGTCGGTGCGTCCGTCTAAGCGTGCTCGGGACTCCAGATGCTGGAGCAGCGCGCTCGCCACGCCCTGTCGGCGGGCAAGTGGGTCCACGTGCAGCCAGAACCAGACCTTGTCGCGGTTGTCGAGCAGGAAGTACCAAGCGACGTAGACGCCCACGATCGCGTCGTGGTCTACGGCAACGAAAACCTCCTGCCGCTCACCGCTATCGGGGGAACGCAACGACCCCAGGAACTCCTCAAAGGTCTCGAACGGCATCTCCTCCCGACCAAGCAGTGCCGCCCGTTTCTGCACGTCGTACGCCGCTCGCATGGCAGCGTCATCGGTGAGATCGAGCGGGCGGATATCCATGAGGCGACGTTAGCGCCGACTGGAGCCTGCCCGCGACGCATTATTCGGTTGTTGGTTCCGGCTTCCAAGGCGTCAGAGCGGGGTCGCTTATCGCGTAGGAGCGAACAGGCCCGGGCCCGGTATCCGCAGTCTCGAAGCGGACCGTCACGACGTCGCGACCCGACCCCCACACCCAGCCTCGACCCATCTCGGAGTGCACGACATCCATGCCCGGGGGCCAGGCGCCCCCACGTCGAGGCAGCTCGATGGGTGTCGGCGCTGCTGCGTCGGACGAGATCGCCGTAGTGGTGTCCGTGTCACCGACGAGATCGCCGAAGAGGTCGTCCTGGATCCAGTCGGCCAGGCCGGAGACCCCCACGCCGAGGAGGCGTACGCCCCCGGAGGTGTCCAGGTCGGCCAGAAGGCCGGTAGCAGTGCGGGCGATGGCGCTGGTGGAGTCGGTGGGGGAGTCGAGGGTCGAGGAGCGGCTGATGGTGGTGAAGTCGTGGAGTCGCACCTTGATGGTGACCGTTCGACCGGAGAAGCCGTTGGCCCGGAGACGGGCGGCGACCTCGCCTGCCTGCTTCGACAACAAACCCTGCATCAGACGACGATCGGTCAGATCGGTTTCGTAGGTGCCCTCGACGCTGACCGACTTCGTTTCGCGTTCAGCCAACACCGGTCGGTCATCGCGAGCCCGGCACAACTCGTGGAGCGACGCCCCGTGGGCCTTGCCAACCAGCCCGATGAGTTCCTCCAAGCTGACGCTCTCCAGGTCCGCCACCGTGTGCAGTCCGGCGCGGCGAAGGCGTTCGGTAGTGGCCGGCCCCACGCCGGGAATGACCGACGCCCGCATCGGACGCAGGAGTTCCTGCTCGGTGCCGGGGGCCACCAGGGTGAGCCCGTCGGGTTTGTTGAGCTCGCTGGCGATCTTGGCGATGAACTTGGAGGTGCCCAGGCCCACCGAGGCGGTCAGACCGCCGGTCACCTCGCTGACCCGTTGACGCAGTTCCTCGGCGAAGCGGGTGATGTCGTCGAGATCGTCGAGGTCCGGGGGGTTCTCGGACTGGGCCAGGTCCACGAACGCCTCGTCCAAAGAGAGTGGCTCGACCGCAGGAGAGGCGGACCGCAGCACGGCCATCACGGCGTTGCTGGCTTCGCGATAGGCGTAGAACCGTCCGCTGAGAAACGCGGCATGCCCGCACCGTGCCCTCGCCTCACGCCCTGACATCGCTGAACGCACGCCGAAAACCCGCGCTTCGTAGGACGCCGTCGCCACCACCCCACGACCCCCGGTGCCGCCGACGATGACCGGTTTCCCCCGCAGCGACGGCTTGTCGCGCTGCTCGACGGAGGCGAAGAAGGCATCGAGATCCAGGTGAAGGATCGAGGCCTGGGTTCGCACCCCGGCAACCTACTGCCGGACCCACAAGTTCTCCACACGGTCGGCCCCCACGGCTCCCCTCCACAGGGCGCCCCAGCTCAGAACGGTCGAGCCACTTTCGCGGGCACGGTTGGCGGCATGACAACGACCTCGGATCCCATGACCCTGACCGCCCGCTGCCCCGAAGACGTCCTCGCGATGGTCCCCGTCGTGCTGGGCTTCGTGCCCGCCGACTCGGTGGTGATGTTGACCTTCGGAGCCCAAGAGACGTTCCACGCCCGGGTAGACCTCCCTGGATCGTCGCCCTCCGACGGCGCGCAGTGGGAGGCGGAAACCGCTGCGTTGTGCACCTCCTTACTTGCTCCGGCGACGCGCAACCGTGTGCGCCGGGTCCTTTTCGTCGTCTACAGCGACGACTCGCGGCGAGCCCGGGGCGTGGGTCGACGGCTCGAACGTGACTTCGGCCGGTCCGGTGTCGACGTCGTGGAGATGCTCAGAACAGACGGTGCTCGATGGTTCCCATTGGTGGGCAAGCGCCCGGGAGTCCCCGAGTGGGGAGTTCCCTACGATCTGAGCAGCCATCGGTTCTCGGCCCAGGCGGTGCTCCACGGCAGGGTCACCCACGGCTCACGGGAGGAGTTGAGCCGCGCCATCGCCCCGCACGACCAACAGGTGCAGGCAGCGACCGACGCGATGGGCGGACTCCCTGCCCGCTGGGAGGTCGGTCAGACCCCACCCAGCGACGTACTCCTCGAGGAAGGGGAGTGGGTCCAAAGGCTCCTGCGCCATCACCTGGGCGGCGTCGATCTCGTGACCGATCAGGACCTGGTGCGACTGCTGCGGGGGATCAGTCTGCTGCGCGTGCGCGACGCCGCGTGGACCCTGATCGATCGCGCCTCCGCTGAGGATCACGTGGCGTTCTGGAGCGATGTGGTCCGTCGCAGTCCGACGTCCTGGGTCACTCCGGCAGCGACCCTGCTGGGGTGGGCGGCGTGGCAAGCCGGGCACGGAGCCTTGGCCTGGTGTGCGGTTGACCGGGCCGAGGCGGGAGACCCCGACTACACCCTGTTGGGCTATCTCGCCCACGTCCTGGAGAACGCGGTGCCACCGTCGGTATGGACACCGACGACCGGGTGGGATGTGGGGCTGACGCGCCCCGCCTAGGTGGCGCCGTAGTCTTTCGGCATGGGCGAAGACGTCGACGCGCAGGAGTTCACCCGGGCTGACCGCACGCGGCACCGCGAGAAGGTACGCCGCTGCCTGGACGTGTTCGCGCGCATGCTGCGCGAGGACAAGTTCGACACCGACGACCCGATGACCGGTCTGGAGGTCGAGCTCAACCTGGTTGACGAAGCGGGGGACCCTGCCTTGCGCAACGCCGAAGCGTTGGCGGCGATCGCCGATCCTGAGTTCCAGACCGAGCTGGGTCAGTTCAACATCGAGATCAATGTGCCGCCAGCCAAGCTGCGCGAGGGCGGCCTGCGGACCTTCGAGGAGCACCTCCGGCGCAGTCTCAACGATGCGGAGAAGAAGTCTGCCGCCGTGGGCGCCAACATGGTCATGATCGGGATCCTCCCCACGTTGGCCGAGGGTCACATGGGACTTGACGCCATCAGCGGTAACCCGCGCTACCGATTGTTGAGCGAACAGATCCTCAACGCGCGCGGGGAAGACATCACCATCTCCATCGACGGCACCGAGCGGCTGCGCACCACCGCCGACTCGATCGTCCCGGAGGCCGCCTGCACCAGCACGCAGTTCCACGTGCAAACCTCGCCGGATCAGTTCGCGGCATACTGGAACGCCTCTCAAGCGATCGCGAGCGTTCAGGTCGCGGTGGGTGCCAACGCTCCTTATCTGC
>CBDTZB010000044.1:0-10259 GCA_965364795.1 uncultured Nocardioides sp. | reverse complement strand
AGCAGCGTGGACTTTCCGCACCCGGACGGGCCGACCAGGATCACGAACTCGCCGTCGGCGACCTCGATGCTCACGTCGTTGACCGCAGGAAAGCCGTCGTCGTACTTCTTCACGATGTTCTTCATGGTGATGGAGGCCATCTGGATCAACCTTTCACTGCGCCGGAGGTCAGGCCGGCGACGATCTTGCGCTGGAATATCAGGACGATGACGACAATCGGCACGGTGGCCACCACAGCGGCTGCTGCGAGAAGCGATGCCGGTCGGTTAAACGGGTCCGCGCCGACGAAGAAGGAGAGCGCGGCGGGGATGGGACGGGATGATTCGGTCGAGGTCAGCGAGATGCCGAAGACGAAGTCGTTCCACGCGAAAAAGAACGTCAGGATCGCGGCCGTGAAGACACCCGGCGCAGCTAGGGGAACGATCACCCGTCGGAACGCCTGCCACGGTGTCGCTCCATCGACCTGCGCGGCCTGCTCGAGCTCCCAGGGAATCTCGCGGAAGAAGGCCGACAGGGTCCAGATGGCCAGCGGAAGGGTGAAGGACATGTACGGGATGATCAGGCCCGGCCAGGTGTCGTAGAGGCCGAACGTGCGCCACATGTCGAACAAGGGCCCCACCAGCGAGACCACCGGGAACATGGCGATAGCCAGGGCGGTGGTGAGCACGAACTTCTTGCCGGAGAACTCCAGTCGGGCGATGGCGTACGCCGCGAGGGTGGCCAGCACCACGGAGAGCACGGTCGCGATCAGGCTGATGCCGATGGAGTTGATGATGGCGCGGCGGAACTGTCCGTCGGCCAGCACGTCGGCGTAGTTGGCCCATCCCGCACCGTCGCCGTCAGCGGGAAGGAAGCCCGGGCTGCCGTTGGTGATGGCGGCTTGGGACTTGAACGACAAGGAGATGATCCAGGCCACGGGCAACAGGCACCAGACCAGGATGAGACCGCAGCCGAGTGCGATTCCGATCTTCTTCATCTCAGCCCTCCTGTCGGGCGGACGCTAGGTCGACCTTGAACAACTTGACGATGAGGTAGGCGATGACGAGTACCGAGAGGAACAGCAGCACCGAGAGCGCTGAGCCGATGCCGAGTTGGAACTGTTCGATGGTCTGCCGGTAGGTCAGGAACGAGATCGACTCAGTGTTCACTGCGCCCGCGGTCATCACGAAGATGTTGTCGAAGATCCGGTAGGCGTCCAGGGCCCGGAAGAGGATGGCCACCATGATCGCGGCCCGCATGTTGGGCAGGATCACCCTCCAGAGGCGTTGCCACCAGGAAGCTCCGTCGACCTTCGCCGCCTCCACCATGTCCTCGGAGACCTGCGCCAGCCCGGCTAGGAGGAGCAGCGACATGAAGGGCGTCGTCTTCCAGATCTCCGAGACCATGATCGCCACCACGGCCGGGGTGGTCTCCCCGAACCAGTTGAAGTCCGTGCCGATGAACGGCAACCAGTCGTTGATAAACCCGTTCTGGAAGCTGAACGCGAACTGCCAGGCGAAACCGGACACCACGGTGATGATGCCGTAGGGGATCAGGATCGAGGTTCGGATGATGCCGCGAGCGAAGATCACGCGGTGCATGACCATGGCGAAGATGAAGCCGATGACGAGTTCGAAGGCCACGGTGACGAGCATGTAGAGCACCGTCACCGCGGTGTCGCGCCAGAACAGTTGGTCGGTCAGAGCGGTGACGTAGTTCGAGAGCCCGACGAACTCCCGGTCCTCCGGTGCGGTGAGGGAGTAGTTGAACAGGGAGAGGTAGAGGGCGCGGATCATCGGGAAAGCGGTGACCAGAAGCATCAGTGCGATAGCGGGTGCCACCAAGCGGTGACCGAGGCGGTTCTCCGAGCGGGCCCGGTCACTGAGTTCGGCCTTGCGTTGGCGGTGCTCGGCTGGCGAGGGGGCCACGGTGGTGCTCATAGCAGCGCCTTTCCGTCGAGGACCTGCCGAAGGAAGGTCGCTGACTCCTGGGGTGTGGTGTCCGGATCCACGGAGCGCGGCGAGTGCCAGACGCTCTGGATCGCCGCAGAGATGGTGGCGTAGTAGGCGCTCTTGGGGCGTGGGGCGCCGGCGTCGACCGACTCGCTGTAGAGCTGCAGAAGATCTGCCGGGAAGGCCTCGGTCAACTCCGAGTTTTCGTAGGCGCTGGTGGTGGAGGGCATCAGGCCCTCGTTGACCGCGAGGGCCACCTGGGCCTCGGGGGAGGTGACGCACGCGGCGGCCGCCAGGGCGTAGTCGACGTTCTTGGAGAAGGCCCCGACGCCGATGTCGATGCCCCCGATCGGGGGACGCGACTCCTGACCCTTGACCGTCTGCGGATAGCGGGCCCAAGCCAGATCCTCGAACTCCTCCTTGGTCAGGTCGCCCGAATCGATGAGTCCCTCGTAGTTCTTGTAGACGAAGGTCCAGTTCGTCATGAACTCGCCAGCGCCGGAGTACATCTGGCCCAGGCTGGTCCCTTCGTTGGAGGTCGTCAGATCCGGTTGGGCGGCATCGGAGGCGGCGAGTTTGGCGATCACCGCGGCGGCGGCTCGGCCAGCGTCGGAATCAATGTCGATGGAGGCGTCCTTGCCGGCCTCGTTGTTGGTGATGATGTTGCCTCCGGCGCCTTGGATCAGCGAGTTGATCCAGACGACGTAGGCCTCGTACTTGTTGGCTTGGACGCCCACCGTGCCGCCGTTCTTCGCGGCGCCCTCGATGATCTCGTCCCACGTGACGGGTTGAGTCATGTCGAGTCCTGCGGCCTTGGCCAGGGACGCGCGGTACCAAAGGACCTGGGTGTTGGCCCACTGTGGGAAGGCGTACACCCCGTCGTCCCAGGTGACGGTCTGTGCGGCACCGTTGAGTACGTCGTCACTGGTCGCGACCTGCGCCTGCTCCTCGGGCAGTTTCTCCAGCCAGCCCGCGTTGGCGAACTCGGCCACGAAGACGGGGTCGAGGCTCATCAGGTCGGTGGAGGAGTCCTCGGCAGCCAGGCGGCGGGCCAACTGGGTGCGCTGATCGGTAGCTCCGGTGGGGAGCAGTTGAATCTCGATGGCGTAGTCCGTGGTGCTGCACTGCTTGGCGAGCTCAGTCAGGGTGCCCACACCGTCAGGGTTGACGTACCAATTGAGGGTGGGCTTGCCGTCGTCATCGCCGCAGGCGGTGAGCACGGCAGCGCTGAGCGTCAGCGCCGCGACCGAACCCACGAAGCGGCGCCGGCGGGTGCGTACTGCCTGATGGATCGGGGTGCGGCGCATGGGTCAACCCTTCGTCGTAACCGTCATCACGTGTCTAGACCAACAAACAGTAGATGACCGGCCGGTACCCCCACCAGAGGGAGTCACGCGATGAGTGGTTGTGATCCAGGTCACATATCAGAAAATTCGGGGTGCGCGTCGAGCCGTCCGCTGAATCGCTTCGACGTAGGTGTCGAAGAGCGCAGGAGGCAGGTCGTGCCCCATGCCGTCGATTAGTAGGAGTTCCGCTCCGGGAATCGCTGCCGCCGTGGCGCGACCACCGGAGACGTGGACCATCCGGTCGGCCAGCCCATGCACCACCAGGGTGGGGATCTTGATACTGCGCAGGCGGGGGCCCCGGTTCGGTTGGGTCAGCACCGCCAGCATCTGCCGCATCACGCCGCTGGGGCTGACACCGCGGTCGTAGGTCTCGCCGGCGCGGACGCGCGACTCCTCCTCCGGCGTCGGGTAGGCGGGGGAGCCGATGAGTTTCCACACCTTGGCGCTGGCCTTGACGTAGGTCTCCCGGTCCGCCCGGGGGGCCAGCAGAGTGGGAAGCAGGGCCGGGTGCTGCCAACCCACGGTGCGCTTGCCCGTCGTCGACATGATGCTGGTCAAGGACCGGACCCGAGTGGGCTGGGTGATGGCGAGGGTCTGGGCGACCATGCCCCCCATGGAGACACCCACGACGTGCGCCGAGTCGAAGCCGAGGTGATCCATCAGGCCGACCGTGTCAGACGCCAGGTCGGTCAAGGAGTACGGCGCCCGCACCCGCCGCCCGGTGAAGGCCCGGACCAGGGTGGTGCGTCGAACCCGTCCGCGGCCTCGACTCGACCGGCCAGTGTCGCGGTTGTCGAACCGCACCACGTGGAAGCCCCGTTCAGCCAGCATCTGGCACATCTGCGGGTCCCACCACGTCATCGGGCCGCCAAGGCCCATGACGAGCACCAGAGGCTCGGCCGCGGGGTCGCCGAATGTCTGGTAGCACAACTCGACCTCGGGCCCCACAGGAGCGAAGAGCTCCTGGGACGCCACCACCGGTGCGGGGGTGGGGCTAGGGGCCGAGGCCAGGTGGTCCGACTCGTCGGTGCTGCCACGGGGGGAACGGGGGGTCATGAGGAGCAGTCTTACATTCCTTGAAGTTTCACGGGCTTATTGAGCGATTCTGCCTTCACAGGATATTCACGCGGCGTACCGTCGCTGGTATGCCTGCTTCCCCACTTGCACCCTTCCTCCTTCCCGAGGGCTTCACGAGGCCTACCGCTGCGGCTGTCCTTCGTGAGGGAAGTGTCGTGGCCGAGGCCGGACGCTTGGCCCTACGAAGTGTGGGAGCGCGACGCAGCCGTCGATCGCTCTCCTACGCGCAGCGCCCGGCGCCGCGCCAGGCTGAGCCAGTCCTGCTCGTACCGGGGTTCCTCGCTGGCGACGGCAGCCTGTCGTTCATGTCGCGCTCGCTGCGTCAACGAGGCTTTCGGACCTACCGTTCCCACATCCACGCCAACGTGGGATGCACCCGAAGCGCGGCCGAGGAGCTCGAGACACGCTTGGAGGCGATCGTCGCGCGCAGGGAGAGCCGGGTCCAGATCGTCGGGCACAGCCTCGGGGGGATGTTGGCCCGTGGAGTGGCGGCCCGCAGGCCCGACCTGGTGTCCGGCATCATCACGATGGGGAGCCCCATCCTGGCGCCCGGCGCCCACCACGTCGGTCTGAGCCGAGGTGTGGAGATGTTGGTGCGTCTGAGCGCCGCGGGACTTCCGGGTTTGATGGCTGAGGACTGTGTGTCCGGGTTGTGCGCCCGTCAGAGTTTCGATGAGTCCAACGCTGCGCTACGACACGACATCGACTACACCTCGATCTACTCCCAGCGCGACGGCATCGTGGACTGGCGAGCCTGCATCGACCCGGTCTCCACGCAGCTCGAGGTCACCGCGTCGCATATAGGGATGGCGGTCGACCCCCGCGTCATCGACGCCGTCGATGACACCCTGCGGCGGCACGGGGCCGCCGCCCTGGGGTCAGTGGTCGAAATCGATCGCGGAAAAAGCGCCTAGCTTCTCCAAGCGGTGCTCGGAGGTGATCGAGCGGATCGTGCCGGATCGTGAACGCATCACCAGCGAGTGGGTGGTTGCCCCACCGGCGCGGTAGCGCACCCCGCGCATCAGTTCTCCGTCGGTGATGCCGGTGGCCACGAAGAAGCAGTCGTCTCCGGTGACCAGTTCGTCTGTGGTCAGCACGTGGTCGGGATCCAATTCGAGTCCGGCATCGAGGGCGCGCTGGCGCTCAGCGTCGTCCTGGGGCCACAGGCGACCCTGGATCGTTCCGCCGAGGCACTTCATGGCGCAGGCTGTGATGATGCCCTCGGGGGTGCCGCCGATCCCCATCAGGAGATCGATCCCGGTCTCGGGGCGTGCCGCCATGATCGCGCCGGCAACGTCGCCATCGGAGATGAACTTGATCATCGCGCCGGTGGCCCGGATCTCGTCGACCATCTGGGCGTGACGCGGACGGTCGAGCAGCACCACGGTCACGTCCTCGGCCCGCGAGCCCTTGGCCTTGGCGACCAGGCGGATGTTCTCAGCGACGGGGAGCCGAATGTCCACCACGTCGGCGGCCTCAGGTCCGGTGACCAGCTTCTCCATATAGAAGACCGCAGAAGGGTCATACATGGTGCCTCGAGGAGCGACCGCCAGCACGGAGACTGCGTTGGTCATGCCTTTGGCGGTCAGGGTCGTGCCGTCGATGGGGTCCACCGCGACGTCGCATTCGGGCCCGGTGCCGTCGCCGACCTCTTCGCCGTTGTAGAGCATGGGGGCGTTGTCTTTCTCGCCCTCACCGATCACGACTGTTCCGCGCATCCCGATGCTGGAGATCATCACGCGCATCGCGTTGACGGCCACGCCGTCCGCACCGTTCTTGTCGCCGCGCCCGACCCACCTACCCGCAGCCATGGCGGCGGCCTCGGTCACTCGGACCAGTTCCAGGGCGAGGTTACGGTCGGGGGTCAGCGGGGACGCGGACGAATCTGTCATGGGCGTGATGGTAGTCGGCAGCGACGACGCTGCGGTGACGACAGACCGCGGTGGACGGTGTTTGCGCAGTGTTTGCCGCCTGTTCACGGGTCGGAAGACTTGCCCCCAGGTTGACGCGACGTGTACCTCAAGCCGATGAACAGTGGCCTGAGAGGATGGTCAAGTGAGCACCGCACCAGAGCAGCCCGAGAGCGCTGCCCCGTCGAAACCCGGCCGCTACGACCGCAATGCCAACGGTCTGATCGCCTCACTGATCGTCACGGTCGTGGTGGTTGTCCTCTTCGTGGGGCTGCGGACACTGGTCTACGGCGATACCCCCGAGTTGACCCCCGAGAACGTCGACTACTCCGCCTCGGTGGCCGAGGTGCAGTTGAGCGGAGAGACGGTGGTCTATCCCGCTGCGCTGCCTCCGGGTTGGATCACCACCAACTTCAACATCGATAGGGACCGGCGTTCGACGTACGGCTTCACGTTGCTGACTCCGGAAGAACGGTTCGTGGGGGTCCAGCAGGAGACGCGCTCCACCCAGGCCCTGCTGGAGCGGCTGATCAATGAGAATCCCGTCGATGAGGACCGCACCTACGCCGCCGCGGGGTCCGTTGCTCCGCAGTGGGAGATCTATTCCGACGAGGGCGGCGATCTGGCGTACGTCGCCAACCTCGGCGAGCAGACCATCGTGGTTTACGGCTCTGCGGGTGCGGACGCCATGGAGGTGGTCGTGGAGTCACTCACGACCACGCCGATTCCGCGCTAGACACCCGGCCCGGACGCGCCGACGTCAGTCGGTGGCGGACTCTTCGATGACGGTGTCGAGCCGCTCGCGTGCGCCGTCGAGCCAGCTCTGACAGGCGGTGGCGAGGACCTCTCCTCGCTCCCAAAGGGCCAGGGACTCCTCCAGGCTCGTGCCGCCCGCTTCGAGGGTGCGAACGACCTCCATCAGCTCTTCGCGGGCTTCTTCATAGGAGGCGGGTCTGGGGTGCTGGTCCTCGGTCATGGCTGCTCCAACTCGTCGGCCTCGGTAGTGGGGGTGGATGGTCCAGATGCGGACGGTTGTCCGGGTTCGGTGCTGGTGACGGTCGCCAAGATGCGGCCATCGGCCACCCTGACCCGCAGGGTCGAGCCCACGGTCGCGTCCTGACGGGACCCGACGACATGTCCGTCCTCCGATTGCACCACGGCGTAGCCCCGCTGCAGGGTGGCCAACGGTGAGAGTGAACGCGCCCTGGCCCGATGGTGGGCGATGTCGTCTCGCTCGCGATCCAAACGGTGGCCGATGGTGCGGCGGGCTCGCTCGCGTAGGGCGTCGAGCTCGTTGCTGCGTGCGTCCAGCAGGTTACGCGGGTCGGCGAGGGCCGGGCGTGAGCGCACGGCATCGAGGTGGCGCTGCTCGCGATCGACCCAGCCGATCAGGGAACGGCGGATCCGGGCACGAGCCTCCGCCACGCCCGCTGCCTCGGTGGCAACGTCGGGCACCGCGATCTTGGCTGCGTCCGTGGGGGTCGAGGCCCGAGCATCGGCGACCAGATCGAGAAGAGGCCCGTCCTGCTCGTGACCGATCGCCGAAACGACCGGGGTGCGGGCCGCGGCCACCGCGCGGATCAGGCCCTCGTCTGAGAAGGGGAGCAAATCCTCCACGGCGCCACCGCCGCGAGCAATGATGATGACGTCGACGCCTTCGGTGCGGTCCAGAGCATTGAGCGCCTCGATGACCTCGCCAGCGCAGCGAGGGCCCTGCATGGTGGCGTGGCGTACGACGAACCCCACGGCCGGCCAGCGGCGACGAGCGTTGTCGAGCACGTCGCGCTCTGCCGCGGAGTTTGGTGCGGTCACCAGACCAATCGTGCGAGGTAGGAAGGGTAGGGGGCGCTTGAGCTCACTGGCGAAGAGACCCTCTGCGGCGAGCAGTTGCCGCCGCTTCTCCAGCTGGGCCAGCAGCTCGCCGAGTCCGACCATCCGGATCTCGCGCACCTGGAGGGACAGCGTCCCGCGGCTGGCGTAGTAGGAGGGCTTGGCGTTCAAGATGACGCTGGCGCCTTCGACCAGTGGTGGGTTCATCGAATCGACCAGGGTGCGGGAACAGGTGACCGGAACCGACAGATCAGCGACCGAGTCACGCAGGGTCATGAACACCGTCTGCAGCCCGGGGCGACGGTTGATCTGGGCCAGTTGTCCCTCGACCCACACGGGTCCCAACCGATCAACCCAGCCGGAGATAGCAGTGGCAATCTGCCGCACGGGAGCCGGCGATGCGGCCGAGGTCTCGAGTGCCATGGCGCAGACTCTAACTGCGCCCACCCCCGAACTCGTCCGATCCACCCGCGCTGGCTGGGGTCGGACTCTGCTGGTCCGTAGACTGCTCCGTATGAGTACCGATCTGGGCACCCCGGCCATCCTGTCCCCGGCCGAGGCCGAGCGCGCCGTCCTGTTGGCGGCGCCCCGTGGTTACTGCGCCGGAGTCGACCGGGCCGTGGTTACCGTCGAGAAGGCGCTGGACCTGTACGGCACGCCGGTCTACGTCCGCAAGCAGATCGTGCACAACAAGCATGTGGTGGCGGATCTGGAATCCCGCGGCGCGATCTTCGTGGAGGAGCTCGACGAGGTTCCTGCTGGCGCCACCGTGGTCTTCTCCGCCCACGGAGTCTCACCCGAGGTGCACCGTCAGGCCGACGAGCGCGAACTGAAGACGATTGATGCGACCTGCCCGCTGGTCACCAAGGTCCACCACGAGGCCAAGCGCTTCGCCGAGGACGACTACGACATCCTTCTCATCGGCCACGAGGGCCACGAAGAGGTCGAGGGCACCGCAGGCGAGGCGCCGGACCACATCCAACTGGTCCAAAGCCCTGCGGACGTGGCCGGGATCGTCGTACGCGACCCGGCCCGTGTGGCCTGGTTGTCGCAGACGACGTTGTCGGTTGATGAGACCCTCGAAACGGTCGCGGCGATCCGCGAACGCTTCCCCCTGCTGCTCGACCCGCCCAGTGACGACATCTGTTACGCGACCCAGAACCGCCAGCTGGCGGTCAAGGAGATCGCCAAGGAAGCCGACCTGCTGATCGTGGTTGGGTCGGGCAACTCATCGAACTCGGTTCGCCTCGTCGAGGTGGCTCTGGAAGCCGGAGCCAAGGCGTCCTACCGCGTCGATGACGCCAGCGAGATCGACGAAGCCTGGCTCGAGGGTGTTTCCAAGGTCAGCGTCACCTCCGGTGCCAGCGTGCCCGAGGCCCTGGTCGACGGTGTCCTGGAGTATCTCGCCGAACGCGGCTACCCCGACGCTCTGGCGGTGCACTCGGCCGAAGAGTCGCTGATCTTCTCCCTGCCCAAGGAGTTGCGTCGCGACCTGAAGGCCGCCGGGCGCAACTAGCCGGACTCGGGGGACCGGGCGGGTTCGGCACCGACCAGAAGGCCGCGCCGAGTACGCCCAGGCCTAGCCTCCTGGTATCCATCGTGCAGGTACCGCATTGTTGACGACATGACCTTCCCCTGCGACCCGTGAGGCGCATGGGACGATCAGCGAATTCGTTCTCTGAAGGAGGACCCATGGCCAGGTTCATCGATATCCACCCCGAGAACCCGCAACCGCGGCTCGTGACGCAGGTGGTGGAGGCGCTGGCCGACGACGCGCTGATCGCCTACCCCACCGACTCCGGCTACGCCTTGGGCTGCCGGGTGGGCAACCGGGAGGGCCGCGACCGGATCCTGAAGATCCGAGGTCTCGATGATCGCCATCACTTCACCTTGATGTGCCGTGACTTCTCCCAACTCGGCCAACTGGTGCACGTCGAGAACGCCGCTTTTCGCGCCATCAAGGCTGCGACCCCCGGCCCCTACACCTTCATCCTCCCGGGCACCCCTGAGGTGCCGCGGCGGTTGCTCCACCCCAAGAAGCGCACCGTGGGGGTGCGGATCCCCGACCACGTTGTCGTCCAAGCGATCCTCGAGGAACTCGGCGAGCCGTTGTTGTCCTCGTCCCTGATCCTGTCGGGGGAGACCGAGCCGCGCACGATGGGTTG
>CBDTZB010000043.1:0-10419 GCA_965364795.1 uncultured Nocardioides sp. | reverse complement strand
GCCGACCTGCTTGAGCCAGCGGGTGACGGTGCCTTCGGTGACGGACTCGCCGAGTTCGGGCAGATTCACTTCGGTGGACATGGGCTGGATCCTTTGCTCTCAGGCGTGGGCGTGCAGTGGTTTACCAGCGAGGGCCAAGTGGGCCTCGCCGAGGGCTTCGTGCTGGGTGGGGTGTGCGTGGATCAAGGTGGCGACATCGTCGGCGTGTGCTTCCCAGTTATAGATCAGTTGTGCCTCGCCGATGAGTTCGCCGACCCGCTCACCGACAAGATGAATTCCGATCACGGGTCCGTCGGTGTGCCGAACGAGTTTGACGAACCCCTGCGTCTTGAGAATCTGGCTCTTGCCGTTGCCTCCCAGATCGTAGGTGACGGTCTCGACGGCGTCATCGCCGAACTCCGAGCGGGCTGCGGCCTCCGTCAGCCCGACGGAGGCGACCTCGGGGTTCGAGTAGGTGACCCGCGGGATGCCGCTATCGGGCACGGGAACCGGGGAAAGTCCAGCGATCTCCTCGGCCACCAAGATCCCTTGACCGAACCCGCGGTGAGCCAGCTGGGGGCCGGGCACGATGTCGCCAACGGCAAACACGTTCGGCAGGTTGGTGCGGCAGCGGTCATCAGCTAGGACGAACCCGCGGTCCATCTCGACGCCCTGCTCCTCGAAGCCGAGTCCGTCGGTGGAGGGGCCACGACCCACGGCGACCAGGAGCAGGTCGGCGCTCAGGACATCCCCGCCCTCGAGGGTGACGTCGACCCCGTCCTCGCGTGCGTTCACAACGGAGACGGGTGAACCGGTCTTGGCGGTGATCTTCCGCTTGCGGAAGGCGCGTTCGAGGGCCGCGGAGGACGCCTCGTCCTCGCCGGCGATCAGACGGGGAAGAGCCTCGACGATGGTGACCTCGGCGCCGAAGCTGCGCCATACGCTGGCGAACTCGCATCCGATGACACCTCCGCCGAGCACGATGGCCGAGCCGGGGACCTCCTCGAGTTGGAGGGCCTGCTCGGAGGTCAGCACGCGTGATCCGTCGATGTCGACGCCGGGGATGGTGCGGGGGTAGGAGCCCGAAGCTAGGACCACATGGCGGCCGGAGTACGCCGTGCCGTCGACGGTGATCTCGAGAGGACCGGTCAGTCGTCCGGCCCCTTCGATCACGGTGACGCCGCGACTCGTGACCAGACCGGTGAGCCCCTTGTGCAGGCGGGTCACCACGCCGTCCTTGTAGGCGTTCACCGCCGGCAGGTCGATGCCCTCAAGCCTGGCGCGAACGCCGAACTGCTCAGCCTTGCGGGCGTTGTCGGCGACCTCAGCGGCGTGCAGCAACGCCTTGGTCGGGATGCAGCCCACGTGCAGGCAGGTTCCGCCCAGTTTGTCCTTCTCCACGAGGCCGACCGATAGGCCGAGTTCGGCGGCCCGCAGAGCGCAGGCATAACCCCCTGAACCGGCTCCGAGAATGAGCACATCGAAGGTGCTGTCGGTTGCTGGATTCGACATAGGTAGGACGGATCTCCTCTCGCAGCGTGTGATCCGTCACCCATCCTTGCACTTGATCGCCACTGCCGGACACCCGGATCGCGGTCGATCGGATCTTCGTTGCGGAACGGTTGTAGAACGGGTCGGGATGGCCCCGCTGGGTGTCACGAGGCAAACTAGGGCCATGGGTTTGATGGATAGGTTCCGACGCGGACCGCGGCAACGGATGAGCAAGCCGGCACGCGACGCTGCCCGGACCGGTTCCACGCAAGTGCGCGCGGCCAACAAGGTCGACACCGAACACCTCGAGAACTTCGTCACCGCCAGGAAGGGCGTTGAGGGTTTCGTGGAGCCTCGCACCGCGGTCAGTGAGGTCACCCTTCTCCTGGTCGCCCACGACGGTGAATGGACCCGTCGACGCGTTCCGTCGGTGAACTGGGCCCACGACTTCGCCAACCAGCACCAGGTGCCGTCCTACGACGCCGGCCTCGTCGGCATCCCGCAGCGGATGCGCGACTACAACTCGCGGATCAAGCAGCAGCGCAAGGAGCAGGGGCTCTAAAGAACCCCCGCTCCCGCGTCAGCGATCTACTTCTCAGACAGTGCGCGAGCGAACTCGACCAGCGTCGGCACGGCGAAACCGGTGCCACCAGCGGTGATGTGACCGACCGGTCCGCCACCGTTGAAGCCGGGACCGGCGATGTCGAGGTGGGCCCACGGCAGGCCGCCGGTGAATTCGCGCAGGAAGGCGCCGGCGAAGAGTCCGCCGCCCCAGCGAACCCAGTCGACCTGAGCGAGGTCGGCGACCTTGCTGGACTTGATCCGCGTCTCCATGTGCTCGGGCAGCGGCATCGGCCAGTGCAGTTCACCGGCCGCCTCGGAGGCCGACAGCACCTGAGCCACGATGTCTTCGCTACCCATCACGCCGGCGATGTGGTCGCCGAGAGCGACGACCATGGCACCGGTCAGGGTGGCGACGTCGAGAATCACGTCAGGCTTCTTCTCCACCGCACGACCCAGCGCGTCGGCGAGCACGAGCCGGCCCTCGGCGTCGGTGTTCTGCACCTCGACGGTGGTTCCGTCATACATCGTCAGGACGTCGCCGGGCCGGGTTGCGTCACCGGAGAGCATGTTCTCGGCCATGGCCGCGTAGGTGCTGAGCTGTATCGGGAGTCCAAGCTCGGCGATCGCGTACGTCGCGGCGATGACCGCAGCGGCGCCCGCCATGTCGCTCTTCATCTCGTGCATGCCCGAGGCAGGCTTGATGGACAGGCCGCCGGAGTCGAAGGTGATCCCCTTGCCGACCAGCGCCAGGTGCATCTTCGCGCCCTTGGGCTTGTAGTTGAGCTCGACCAGGCGCGGCGGGGCGGAGGATCCGCGGCCAACACCGATGAGGCCGCCGCAGCCGAGTTCGGCGAGCTTGGCCTCGTCCAGCACCGTCACGGTCACCTTGTTGGCGCCACGGCGGTAGTTCTTGCCGGCCTCGACGGCGGCCTCAGCGAAGACGGGAGGGGTGAGGTCTCCGGGAGGGGTGTTCACCCAACCGCGGGCCTGGATCACGGCCGCCGCGATGGCCTGGGCCTCGGTGAACGCATCGGTCGCTTCCTTCTTGCGGCCGATCGGGCTGAGCCACACAAGGTCGCTGGGAGTCGTAGGCGCCGGACCGGACTTGTAGTCGCTGAACGAGTAGCCACCCAGCAGGAAACCCTCAGCGGCCGCGCGCACCAGGGAAGCGTCGCCGCAGGGGAGTGCGATCGCCACGGACGCGGCATTGCCGACGGCACGGGCCGCGGCTCCGGCCGCCCGCCGCACGCTGTCACCGGTCTCTTCGGCGCCCAGCCCGACGAGGACGAGCACGGAGGCGGCGATGGTGCCGTTCGTGGGGATCTTGGTGGTCTCGCCAGCCTTGCCGGTCACTCCGAGCGAGGCGAGCATGGGAGCGAACTTGCGGCCGTAGGCCTTGGCGACGTCCTCACCTCCGGTCGCAACGGACGGGGTCTCTCCAGACCGGACTCCGACCACGATGGCGTCGGCTTTGGTCTTGGCTGGGCTCGAGTTGCGCAGGGTAAAAGTGGTCACCGTGGCACCTTAGACGACCCGATCCAGCGCGCTGCAGTGGCGATCCGGCGGGTCACTCCCGCGGCCCTAGATGCGGCGGTGAAAGGTGATGGTGCCGTCGGGTCGTCGTTCGTGGGCGTAGTCGTGATGGTGAATCAGGGTGTGATGTCGCGGGCACAGAACGGCCGTGTTGCTCAGATCCGTGCTTCCGCCCTGATGCCAGGGGTCAAGGTGATGTCGATGGCACATCCCTGAGGGCCAATCGCAGTTCGCAGCCCGGCGTTCAGGGTGCTCGATCCCGGTTGCGATCCTCTGAGAGCGCGAGTGAAAGCGCCGAGTGCGCCCGAGGTCAAGAACCTGCGATGCGCCGTTGAGAACCACGGGTACGAGTCCTGCTTCGCAGGCCATCCGGCGTGCCTGGTCGGGGCTAATGGGTTCGCCGGTGTCGAGGTGGTCTGGCTTCAAGCCCCCGAGGAGGGTGTCGAGGTCGAGGTGGATGACCGCGGTGGCGCTAGTTCCGCCGGACCGGGGCGCGTCCTCGGTACGGAAGGATTCGATGAGTTCGCAGAACGCTTCACCCATTCGCTGGGGTGTGGCTGCCCTCTCCGGTGGTTGAGGAGGCACGCCAGCGCCGTCTCGAGACCCCTCACCGTCAACGGATTCCTTCGCCGCCTGGTGCTTCGGCGCAGCGAACGCCAGCAACAACTTCCGCAACATCGCACCCTGCGCCGACGGGATCACGAACCGACCGCGAACTGCCCCAGACCCATCGTCATTTATCGAGAGTTTCGTCTGGTTCCGGGCGGCGTCCTCTTCCTTGGACAACTGCTCAGCCTCGTAGGCTTCAGCACCCTCCGGGTCGAGGATCTCCCACACTCGCCACCCGAGGATCTTCAACGTCTTGGCGTCGAAGTCTTTCGCGTACTCGATCAACGTCTATTCAACCAGGGCAACAGTCTCGGGATTGCACTTGTCCGTGGGCAACGCCTGGACCGCGTGAGTGATGACCGTGGCTTGCTCGAGGTGCAGCCCACCGGTCGCGAGAGCACAACGCGTCTGCTCTCGCGCATCGAGGGCTTTGGCCTGCCGGACCCGCCGGTGGGCTCCGGATCGGGTGAGCTTCGAATTGTGAGCGAACCAGTTGGCCGTGCTGGTTCCACCGGTGTCGGCGGCCACGTCACGCCGATCGGCTTCAAGAAGAACCCGACGATTGAGCGCTGCAACCTGCGCCTCGACCCGCGCGAGAAGGTGTGCAGTGCCACCGATTTCGGTGTCTTCCATCGACCACGTCTGCGTCTCGACCAGGTCACTTAGATCGGCTTCGATCCGGCGTGCAAAAGCACTGATCGGGTGTCCCCGATTCTCAGTGCTCGTGTCCTTGGCCATGTGCCTATTCCAGCACTCGCCACCGACAGTGGTGGCTGATGAAAAGACTGCTCCGCAGCACGCTGCGTGCGGAGAACCGACGATGGTCTGGGGGCCGTTCCGCCGGGCCTGACTCGGCGGACGAACGCCTGGTCGAACCACTCGGGAGGTCCTTCCCGCACGGTTCGAGAGGCATCAAGCGGCGTGTTCTAGGTGCTCCAGTGCTCTTCGACCAGCTTGACTGCTTCGGGTCGGGTGAGTCCAAAGGGGCGGGCGTTCGTATGGCCGGTGCTGCTTAGGCGGCGGAAAGACACGGGTCTGCCTACCCGCGGGCTGCCCGGACAGCAGCGACAGACGGGTGTCCCGGATGCCGATCCGCTTTCGGCAGCCCGAGATTCGGGACGGGCGGCGTCAGGCGAGGCGCAGGAATTCCAGATGCCGCTCGTACTGATCCAAGCAGTCGTGAATGACCTGAGCCGGGGAGTAGCCCATCACGTCGTAGTCATGGCCGCCTCCTGCGGTGTGGACCTCAAGTCGCCCGTACTGATCACGCGACCCGATCATCCGCCCGCCATACGTCGGCACCGGCGACTTGCTGACCTGGACCCGGTAGACAAACGAGTCATCGGTGGTGGTGCCCAACTGGACCCACGCCAGGTTCTGATTCTCCCCTTCCTCGTCCGGGGCGCCGGTCCCCGAGGTGACGGCGGCCGGTACGCCCTCGTCCCCGAGGCTGTTCGCGACCTCGGTGAGCGCGGGCTGGACCACCTGCTCCAGGTACGACGTCGCCTCGGCCACATCGACGAAATTCACCGCGCGCGCCAACCGCTCCCTCCACGAGGATCCCAGTTCCTCGCCCTCATCTGCTCCGCCGCGTGCCGAGATAGTGGGCAGGGAGCGTGCGCTTGAGTCGGCTCTTCTGCCCTCGACGCGCAGCGCCTTGAGCAGGCCCCACATCACGAGCAGAATCACAAACGCGAATGGCAGCCCGAAGATAACGGTGGCGTTCTGCAATGCGTAAAGTCCGCCCGCCGCCAATGCCGCGATGGTCAGCAAGCCCGTCGTACCCGCCCAAACGATGCGCAACCACGGGGCGGCATCGTCCTGGACCGAACGCAGTTCGGACGACAGGTTCGCCATCACCAGTGCCCCCGAGTCCGCCGAGGTGACGTAGAACAGCAGTCCGACCAGGAACGAGACTGCGATCACGACGCCGGAGAGCGGATAGTCCTGGAGCAGGTTGTAGAAACCTGCCTCCGGCGAAGCGGTAGCCGATTCAGCGAAACTGGTGTCCCCGCCCCGGATCCGGTCGAGGGCCGCATTGCCGAAGATCGAGATCCACATCACGATGTAGGTGAACGGGATGATCATCGTCCCGGCCACGAACTGACGGATCGTGCGACCCCGCGAGATCCGGGCCAAGAAGAGCCCGACGAAGGATGCCCAGGCAATCCACCAAGCCCAGAAGAACAGCGTCCACAGCGACATCCACTCGGTGGCATCGCTGAACGCGAAGGTCTCGGTCGTCCGGTTGGCGAAAGTCTGGGTGTAGTCGCCGACGTTCATCACTACCGCGTTGAGGATGAACCCGGTACGCCCGGTGACCAGCACCCAGCCGGCGAGGGCCAGGGCCAGAATCACGTTGAGCTGGGACAGGATCCGGATACCCTTGTCGACACCGGTAGTCGCCGAGATCGCCGCCATCACTACTGCCAGGACGATCAGAGCTGTCTGTACGCCGATCCCGACTGGGACGTCGAAGAGCACATGAAGGCCCTGGTTCAGGAACACCACCCCGATCCCCAGGCTGGTGGCGACCCCGAAGATGGTGCCCAGCACCGCGGCGCTGTCGACGGCGTGCCCGAGTCCGCCGTCGATCCGGCGACCGAAGACTGGGTAGAGCGCAGAACGTACGGCCAGCGGCATGTTGAGCCTGTAGGTGAAGTAACCCAGAGCCAGCCCCATCAGTGCGTACAAACCCCAGCCCGAGAGCCCGTAGTGGAACAAGGTCCACACGGTCGCCTCACGTGCCGCCGCGGCGGTCTCCCCGTCCCCGATCGGAGGCGTCATGTACTGGCTGACCGGCTCGGCAACGGCGAAGAACATGACATCGGTGCCGATTCCGGCGGCGAACAACATGGACGTCCACGCGAAGGTGGAGAACTGAGGCTTGGAATGGTCCGGGCCCAACTTGATCGAGCCGTAGCGAGACAGCGCCAGATAGATCACGAACACCAGCACAGACGTGGTCAGGGCGATGTAGAACCAGCCGAATGCGTCCACGACCCAGGCAACCCCGTCCCCCAGGACCGACACCGCCTGGTCGGGAGCCCAGATCGCCCACACCGCCATCACGAGCACGCCGAGCACCGCGGGGATGAAGACCGGCTTGCGCACGGGTGGACCCTCGAGCAGAAACGCCCACCGCGAGCGGGGCTGGGTGAGTTCCGCGGACTTGACGCTCATGACACCTCATCGTTGTGGCGGATATGCCGTTGCGTGGGTCACCGGTGGGAAGAGCGGGGTGTTCCGGCGGTAGCGATAGGATGCCACCTCCGTCGCACTCAGATCGTCGGTGCCCATCTCGGCGTTGCTGGACGGGTGGAGCGCGGTCTCGGCGAACTGGGCTCCTTCGCGAACGGATGTCGATGGCTTCGAGGCTCGGCTCCAGCGGGCACAGCGTCAGGCTCCGGTATCCACCGCGCGGCACTCCGCAATCGCGCCGTATTCCTGCGATAGGTTCGCCGCATGGTGTCAGCCGACGGTCAAGATCAAGGTCCCCTGCGCTCTCCGCTTCACGAGCGACATGAGGCGCTCGGTGCGAAGTTCGCCGAATTCGGTGGATGGTCGATGCCGATGGAGTACTCCACCGGCGTCGTGAAGGAACACACAGCGGTGCGCACCAGTGTGGGCATCTTCGACGTCAGCCACCTGGGTAAGGCCATGGTGATCGGGCCCGGCGCGGCCGACTTCATCAACGCCACCCTGTCCAACGACCTCGGCAAGATCGGTCCCGGTCAGGCGCAGTACACGCTGTGTTGTGACGAGGAGACCGGTGGCATCGTCGACGACCTCATCGCCTACTACCGCGACGACGAGCACATCCTGATCATGCCCAATGCCGCGAACGCGGCCGAGGTGCTGAGTCGTCTGCAGGCCGCAGCGCCCGAGGGCATCAAGATCGTCGATCACCATCACGCCTACGCCGTCATCGCGATCCAGGGGACCCGTTCGGACGAGGTGCTCACCGAACTCGGGTTGCCCGCCGGCCACGACTACATGACCTTCGTCGAGGGCGACTACGCCGACGCCGGGGTCGTGGTCTGTCGCACCGGCTACACCGGCGAGCGCGGCTACGAACTGATCGTGGCCGCCGAAGCCGCTGAGTCGCTGTGGGACGGACTGCTCGAGGCCGGCGCCGCCCACGACATCACGCCTTGCGGTCTGGGCGCTCGCGACACCCTCCGCACCGAGATGGGTTACCCGCTACACGGGCAGGACATCACCATCGAGGTCACGCCCAACGAGGCGCGACTCGGCTGGGCCGTCGGTTGGAAGAAGGACGCTTTCTGGGGCCGCGACGCCCTACTGGCGGAGAAGGAGAGCGGACCCGCTCGTCGCCTCTACGCCCTGCGCTCCACCGGGCGCGCGATCCCTCGCCCCCACATGTCGGTCTCCCTCACCCCTGATGTCCTGCTGGGTGAGGTCACCTCCGGCACGTTCTCGCCGACCTTGAAGCAAGGGATCGGCCTGGCCCTGCTCTCCACATCGGTGGCTTCCGACGCCGAGGTCGGCGTCGATGTGCGTGGGCGCCGCGAGATCTTCCAGATCGTGCCCCTGCCCTTCGTTGACACGTCCGTGAAAGAGTCCTGAGCTATGTCCTTGCCTGACCAGCCCAGCACCTTCCGTGAGCCCACCCCCGCCGAGCGCCCGTGGTGGTGGCGCCTGGAGGGCGTCGAGGGTGCGCCCGTCGAGGTTCCCGGTGAGTACGCCGACCAGCGCTTCGCCTCGCAGGCCGACGCTGAGTCCTGGGTCGGAGCGATCTGGGCCGACCTGGCCGACGAGGGCGTTACCGCGGTGACCCTGCACGAGCACGACCGTGAGGTCTACGGTCCGATGTCCCTCGAGGCCTGACTCGACGTGCAGCAATACCTGGACCTCGTCCAACACATCCTCGACAACGGCGTAGAGAAGGGTGACCGCACCGGCACCGGGACGCGCAGCGTCTTCGGCCACCAGATGCGGTTCGACCTCAACGACGGTTTTCCCCTCGTCACGACCAAGAAGGTCCACACGCGCTCGATCTTCGCCGAACTGCTGTGGTTCCTCCGCGGGGACACCAACGTCGCCTGGCTTCAGGAGCGGGGCGTGTCGATCTGGGACGAATGGGCCGACGACGCGGGCGATCTCGGCCCCATCTACGGCTACCAATGGCGCTCCTGGCCGACCCCGGACGGCCGACACGTCGACCAGCTCGCCGAATTGGTCGACCGACTGCGCACCGACCCCGACTCGCGACGACACATCATTTCGGCGTGGAACGTCTCCGACATCCCGCAGATGGCGCTGCCGCCGTGCCACACGATGTTCCAGTTCTACGTCGCCCCCGGGGTCGACGGGGAGCCCGGCAAACTGTCCTGCCAGCTCTACCAACGCTCGGCCGACGTCTTCCTCGGAGTGCCGTTCAACATCGCCTCCTACGCGCTGCTGACCCACATGGTCGCCCAGGTGACCGGCCTCGGTGTCGGGGACTTCGTGCACACGCTGGGCGACGCCCACCTCTACAGCAACCACCTCGATCAAGCCCGGCTGCAGTTGACCCGCGAACCACGTCCGCTGCCCAAGCTGGTCCTGGACCCCTCCATCACGGACCTCGCCGACTTCGACCTCGACCACATCGCTGTCGAGGGCTACGACCCCCACCCAGGGATCAAAGCCCCCATCGCCGTATGACGCCCGGCGGGAAGCGCGTGGTGCTCGTCGCCGCGGTCGCCCAGAACGGCGTCATCGGCAACGGGCCCGACATCCCCTGGCGGTTGCCGGGGGAGCAGGCTCAGTTCAAGGCCCTCACGATGGGTCACATCCTGCTCATGGGACGCACGACCTACGAGTCGATCGGCCGACCGCTCCCCGGTCGGACCACCATCGTGCTGACTGCCGACCCGTCGTGGAGCGCTGAAGGCGTTCTGGTCGCGCACTCGGTCCCCGAGGCGCTCGAACTCGCCGACCAACAGCCCGGCGATGTCATGGTCGCGGGAGGCGGTGCGGTCTACCGCGCCACCCTGGACGTCGCCGACGAGCAGGTCGTCTCCGAGGTTCCGCAGGCCCCCGAAGGTGACGTCTTCTACCCCCCGATCGACCCCGAACTATGGGTGGCCGACCAGCGCGAGACCTTCGAGGGCTACGAACGCGTCCGGTGGTCCCGCCGCACCTGAGACCGCTCCCATGGCCAGCCTGATTGGATGGGTCCTATGAAGCTACGCATCTTCACCGAACCCCAACAGGGCGCGACGTACGACGACCTTC
>CBDTZB010000042.1:0-10481 GCA_965364795.1 uncultured Nocardioides sp. | reverse complement strand
GCCGAGATCGTCGACGACGAGCCGGCTGCCGCCGATGAGGCGGGCGAGGACGAGTCCAAGTGACCGATCCTCACCACACGCCCCAGGGGGAGGCTGCCCAGCCTTCCCCCGGGGCGCCGGCCCCCAGTGGGTCACCCCATGCGGCGGATCCCGGAACCCGTTCTGGGGGCTCCTTCGGGGACGCCGCCGCAGAGATGCCTAACGAGACAGAGGTGGAGGCCACGATGGATCCGAAGCCAGCACAGCACGCCCACAACGAAGCGCACCAGCCAGCGACCGAAGCGGATGGCGACATCAGCGGAGTGTCTGACATGGTCGAGGAGGGCGCGCCGCTTGAGCCGTCCGACTTGGTGGAGGACGCGACCCCCGAGGCCGATGAGTTGACCCTGGCTCAGATGGCGTTGGCTGAGCGGACCGCCGATCTGCAACGACTGCAGGCGGAGTTCCTCAACTACAAGCGCCGGGTGGACCGGGACCGCGACCTGATCAAGGAGAACGCGACGTACACCGCGCTCGTCCCGATCATCGAGGTCCTTGACAACATCGACCGGGCCCGCGAGCACGGCGAGTTGGAGCCGGGGTTCAAGTCGATCGCCGACCAACTCGAGCGCGTCGCAGCCGGTTCGGGACTCGTGAAGTTCGGTGCCCCAGGCGATGCCTTCGACCCGGCCTTCCACGAGGCGCTGTCCCATGTGGGACAGGACCCCGAGGTTTCGGTCACCACCTGCAAGGTGGTCGCCAAGGCCGGTTACAAGATCGGGGAGCGCGTCGTTCGCGCAGCCCAGGTTCTGGTCGTCGACCCGGTCGAATGAACAGCGCAACCCACCGCAACCCAGGAAACCAAAGAAGAGGGGTGAACGAGCATGAGTGACAAGGACGGCTTCCGAGCCGACTGGGCGCAGAAGGACTTCTACAAGGTCCTTGGCGTCAAGAAGGACGCGGCCAGCGCCGACATCAAGAAGGCGTACCGGAAACTCGCGCGCGAGAACCACCCCGACTCGCACCCGGGAGACACCGCCAAGCACGACCGGTTCAAGTCGGTCGCCGAGGCGTACGACGTGGTGGGCGACCCCGAGAAGCGCAGCAAGTACGACGAGATGCGTTCCCTCTACGCCAGCGGCGGCGGCTTCAGTCGCCCCGCTGGTGGTGGAGGCGGCGGCGGATTCTCGGTCGACGACCTGTTGCGGGACCGGGCCGGCGGCGGGTTCGGCGACATGTTCGGCGACCTCTTCGGAGGTGGCGCTCGGCGACCCCAGCAGCCTCGTCCGACCAAGGGCTCAGACGTCGAGACGTCAGCGACGATCAGCTTCATCGACGCCGTGGACGGCGTGACCGTGTCGTTGCGACTGACCTCGGATGCCCCCTGCCCGGACTGCTCCGGCACGGGTGGGAAGCCCGGAACTAAGCCACACATCTGCTCGCACTGTGAGGGCGCCGGTTCGGTGGTCTCTTCGATGGGCGGAGGGTTCTCCGTCAACGAGACCTGCCCGGCGTGCGGAGGCCGGCAGTTGGTCTACGACCAGCACTGCCCCACCTGCGGGGGCAACGGGCGAGGTCTTTCGGCTCGCACGATCCAGGCCCGGCTGCCCGCTGGGGTCAAGGACGGCCAGCGCATCCGCGTTCGCGGGAAGGGCGCAGCCGGCGAGAACGGCGGCCCGCCCGGAGATCTGTTCGTGGTCGTCAAGGTCAGTCCTCACCGGGTCTTCGAACGCTCCGGCGACAACTTGACCCTCGACGTACCCATCTCCTTCGACGAAGCGGCGCTCGGCTCGGAGATCAAGGTCCCCACCCTCGGCGGGGCTCCCGTCACTTTGCGGTTGCCCGCTGGGACTCCCAACGGCCGCACCTTCCGGGTGCGTGGTCGAGGAGTGACCAAGGCCGACGGTTCGAGCGGCGATCTTCTGGCGACCGTCGTCGTGCAGGTCCCCGCGAACCTGAACGAAGCCGCCAAGGAAGCAGTCGTGGCCTACCGTGAAGCGACCGCAGGCAAGCCGCTGCGGGCGAACCTCTTCGAGTCATGAACCGCATGGAGCCTCCGGGCCCGGACGTCGCCGTTTACGTGATCAGCGTGGCGGCGCAGTTGACCGGGCTCCATCCCCAGACCCTGCGAACCTACGAGCGTTTGGGTCTGATCACCCCCGGCCGCACGGGGGGCGGGGGGCGTCGCTACTCCTCGCTCGATATCGATCGTCTTCGAGAGATTGCGGAGCTGACCTCCGCCGGCATCGGCATCGAAGGGGTACGCCGCATCCTTGAGTTGGAGAACCGCGCCACCGCCCTCGGCGTCCGCAACGAGGAGCTGCAGGCCGAGCTCGAGGCCACCAGGGCCGCGTTGCGAGCTGCGCTCTCGGACCGGCGCAGCGACACCCCACCGAGTCGGGTGCCGGCCCTTCGTCCCGCGCCGATGGGTCAGTCGATCGTGGTGTGGCGCCGCGGACGCTGAGCGCCCGCGAGACGCTGTCACCTTCTTCGCCCGGTCCCTCCCCCGAGCACCTGACCGTTACCCGGGGTAGGCACTATCCTCATCGGACCCCGTTAAGGACGACGGCGGCGTCGGCGATCGGAGATGCGGCATGCTGGACTGGTTGAACGAATGGTTCAACAGCATCGACTGGCTCCTGTTCCTGACCATCCCCGTCTTCACCGGTGTGATCGGCTTCCTGATCAACTGGTCCGGTCTGTTCATGTTGTTCAGCCCCGTTCGGTTCGTCGGGTTCAAGGTGCCGGGTCTCAAAGAACTGGCTTCGGTCTTGCCCCGCAAGTTGCAGGAGATTCCTGGGCTGACCCAAGGCGGCCTCGGCTGGCAGGGGATTGTGCCCGCTCGCGCCGCGAAGATGGGATCCATCGCCGTCGACAAGGCGATCGCGAAGCTCGGCACGCCGGGGGAGTTCTACCAACAACTTGAACCGGACCAGATCGCCGAACACATCGTCACGGTCTTCCGCCCCGAGATCCCCGAGCTGGTCAACGACGTGATGAGCCGCGAACACCCGCGGCTGTGGCGTGACATCCCTGGCCCCGTCAAGCAGACCGTCTACGACCGGGTCCAGGCGCAACTGCCGTCCGTGGTTGGCCGGGTCACCGATGAGATCGGTATCCACATCGATCAACTGCTCGATCCGAAGATCATGGTCATCGATCACTTCCAGAAGAACCCTTCGCTGGTTGTGCGGATCTTCCGGGACTTCGGCCAGAAGGAACTGAACCTGATGGTGTGGTTCGGTTTCATCTTCGGATTCCTGCTGGGCATCCCCGTCGCGATCGTGGACAGCATCGTTCACCAGGCATGGGTGCTGCCCGTCCTCGGAGTGTTCGTCGGCTGGATCACCAACTCCCTCGGGATGTGGCTCATCTTCGAGCCGCCGGAGCGGAAGAAGCTCCTGGGAGTGATTCCGGTGCAGGGGCTCTTCCTGCGCCGCCAGGACGAGGCCGCCGAGGTCTACGCCCAGATCATCGCCGAGGACGTCATCACGCTGGAGCGCATCGGCGATTTCCTCCTCGACGGGCCGCGCGGCGACCGGACCCGGCAGATGTTGGCCACCGCCCTGCGTCCGGCCATCGACAAGGCGGCGGGGCCGCTTCGCGGAGCGGTTCGCGTCGCGATGGGAGCCGAGAAGTTCGACAGCATCCGCGACTCGGTGGCTCACGAGGCGGTCGGCCGCACGCTGACGCCGTTCAAGGACAAGGAGTTCTCCGCCAAGCAGGCGGACAAGATCCGGGTTCTGGTCGCGACTCGCACGAAAGAACTGCCACCGTCAGACTTTGTGGACATGATGCGCTCCGCGATCAAGGAGGACGAGTGGATGCTCTACGCCCATGGTGCCGTGATGGGCGCCGCCGGAGGATTCCTGCACCTGGCGATCTTCGGGGTGCAAGGTGGCTGACTCCATGAGCGATCCGCAGCAGCCGTCACAGACACCGACGACGCGACGGGCGGAGCCCGCCCGGCTGATGGTCGATTCCATCCCAGGGCTGGCTCGGGTCGCTGCCTCCGCTGCCTGGCACACCACGGAGTGGGGGGCCAAGACTTCTGCCAAGGCTTGGCTCCGGGTGGGGCGCGCTGTGGCTCATCCCGATGAAGCGCAGGACCTAGCGCGTGATCTGGGTAAGGCGGCCGCCGTTGTGGGCGACCTGGCCCGGTCCATGTCAGAAGGGGTTCCCGCGGCCAAGGCCCTCATGGTGGCTGGCGAATCCCTCGGCGGATTGGTCGAGACCCCTGAGGTCGTCAACGGCTTCCTCGTCGGTTCCTCCTCGTCCAAGCCACCCCCGCCGTCGCTGCGCGAGCAGGGCCAGCAACTGCTCTCCCGTTCCCGCGACGTGTGGAGCACCGATCAGGGGCACCCGGCGTACGAGCGGATCCTGACCGAGATGGCGCCCGACGAGGCGCGGATCATGATGCTCCTGATCAAGAGCGGACCACAGCCCAGCGTCGATGTCCGCACCGGCGGACCGATCGGGTTGGTTAGCAGCCAACTGATCGCGCCCGGACTGACGATGATCGGGCCACGGTCAGGATCGCGCTACCTCGACCAGGTGCCGTCCTACCTCAACAACCTGCATCGTCTGGGTCTGATCTGGTTCAGCCGGGAAGCGCTCTCGGACCCGGAGGAGTACCAGGTCCTCGAGGCGCAGCCGGATGTTCTGGGAGCCATGCACTCGGTGAAGTTCGCCAAGGTGATCCGGCGCAGCATCCACCTGACCCCGTTCGGTGAGGACTTCGTCAAGCAGTGTCTGCTTGAGGAGGACGCCCCGGTGGCGGAACTCCCCGAGCACGCGACCCCACCGGCCTCCCAGGACGACTCGTCGGGCTGAGGGGCCTCAGCAGGCGAGCAGCTTGACGACGAAGACCGAGCCGCCTTCCGCGCCGGGTCGGTAGCTGATCGTCCCGCTCTGTGCCGTCGCGAGGGTCTTGACCACGTAGAGCCCCAGTCCTGTGCCGGTAGCGACCGTGTCGGGGGCCCGTGAGAACTCCTTGAAGAGGTTCTCCACAAACTCGGGGGGAACCCCGGCACCCTGATCGATCACCTCGATACAGACGGAGTCGCCCTCACCGCGGACCTTGATGGAGTACGGCGCCTTGCCGTACTTGTGCGCGTTGCTGAGCAGGTTCGTCAGCATCTGCTCCAGGCGCAGGGGGTCCGCCCTGACCTGACGAGGGTCCTCGATCTCCACCGACACGTCGTAGCGGTCGCCGACAGCGGTCGCGATAGCGGTGGAAGGATCGACGACCTGCAGGTCGATGCGCAGGGTGCCGCGCTGGATCTGGGCCGCAGTCAGGAGATCGGCGGTGATGTTGTCGAGCATCAGGGCCTGGCGGCCAACCGACGCCATCAGTCGGTCCCGCTGGACGGTGGTGATGGTTTGGGCGCTCCAACCGATCGTCTCCGCGATGCCGCGAAGCACAGTAACCGGACCGCGGATCTCGTGGGCGGTGGTGGCGATAGCCCTACGCAGCATTCCGACGTCCTCGGCGGTCGAGTCGAGGAAGACCAACACCGACCAGCCCGTACGACGCAACGTGGCCCGAGCGCGGGCGTTCGGCAGATCCACTTCGAAGGAGGCGTCGGGGTCAAGGCGGTTGAAGGCCACCATGGTGGCCAACTCCGGGGCTACCGTGGAGAGCGGCGAACCGGGGGTGTCGGTCCCGAGCAGCCGGGCCGCCGTCGGATTGGCGTGCACGAGGCGGAAGAGCGGCTCGTCGGCCACCTCGAGCACCCCGTAGGGAGCCATGGCCAAGGCCTCCCACGCGGAGGCGTGTCCGTGGGTGTCTGGAGTAATGGGTGCAGGCTTCAGGACGGCCCTCTGGCTCGACTCAGGATGCCCAGGCTCGGCCTGCCCAGTCTCGGCCTGCCCAGTCTCGGCCTGCCCAGTCTTGGTTTGCCCAGTCTCGGTTTGCCCAGTCTCGGTTTGCCCAGTCTCGGAGGATCCTCCGGAGAGGTCCGGCGCTTGGGCCTGGGTCGGCGGGCTGTCGGGCAACACCTGAAGGGATTCGGTCGCGGGTGAACTGGTGCTCGGAACGATCGAGAGTTTCCTGGCCGCACTCCCGGTCGACGTGATGGAGGTGATGTCGCGGACGTACTGAAGGATGCTGTTGAGCGGCGCCCCCTTCTGCACGTAGCCGTCGGCTCCGGCGGCCAGGGCTCTGGCCGACATCTGCTGGGCGCCGAACCCGGAGAGCACCACGATCTTGGCCTCGGGGCACAGTCGCCGCAGACTTGGCAGTGCCTCGATACCGTCCATGACGGGCATCGCGAGGTCCACCAGGATGATGTCGGGACGGGAGTCGCGGACGACCTCGATCCCCTCCTTCCCATCGCCGGCCTCGGCCACGATGTCGAAGCCGCCACGGCTCAGCGCCAACTTCAGCAGGTCCCGCAGGTCTTCGGTGTCGTCGATGATGACGACGCGGTTCGAGGCGGTGCTAGGCGTTGCTGAGGTCATCAGGGGTGCGTCTCCTCGTGGTTTTTGGAGGCTACTTCCGCGCGGGTGATGTCAGCGGGAGCGCTGCGCAGTAACGCGTTCCGAGCCTGATCCTTGCCCAGTAGTTCAGTGATCATCTCACTGGCGGAATCGATCGAGGTGCCCAACGCGGCCTTGGCTCGTTCCGGGTCGTTGAGATCCAGGGCCATCTTCGCGACGACGAGGCCCTGCAACACACTGTCGTTCCACTCGAGCGCCTGTTGTTCGCGCCTGCGCATGTCGTGGAACAGCTGAGCGCCCTTCATCAGGGACGAATAGTTGCGACGCAGGGTCCAGTAGTAGATCGCCACCAGCAGCCCGACGATGTCCCAGATGGCCAGCGGCCATCCCCAGCCCAAACGCATGGCCATCCCGCGCTCGTCCGAGAGGCCAAATGCGGGCAGCAGCATGTGGATGGCGTGGCTTCCGTGGTGAACCGCGCAGGTCAGGAAGATCGCGGCCGTCGCGGCTCCGAGCGGGTTGGTGCGCAGTTGGTTGCTGCGGGCCAACGGGACGATGATGGACAACGAGATGAGTAGATAACTGATCCCGATTCCGCCGTTGGCAATGGTGCCTATCTGCCAGGTCATAGCGCTCCTTGGTGTTCCGAGAAAGCGAGCCGCGGAGGAGGCCCGTAGGGGGTGGAGAGGTTCATGAGTGTGCCCCGCTGACGGCGAGAAGCAACAGGGTGACGGTGCAGGCGCCCAGCCAGGCGGTCGCCGCAGGGCTCCAGTCGAACAGGGGTGGTGGGCGCAACCCCTCGTGATCCCCGCGCAACAGTCGCAGCGCTCCACCGATGATGAGCACCTCCCACACCGCGCACATCACGTCCCACGGGCCCAAGGCCTCGGGGTCAGGCATCAAGCCGAAAGGCAGCCCCCAGAGCCGGGTCGTGGCCCAGAGCAGCAGAACCAGGGTGTTCCCCCAGATTGCCGCGTGCAGCATCCGATGGGCGGTCCCGGCCAGGAGCGCCAACACCCAGGACAACTGAGCCACGGCGCACACGATGAAGAAGGTGCCGAAGAGCACGTTCTCGAGGAGGTGGGGTGGGGCGACGGCGGCGTGCGCGCCGGCACTGGCCAGGGCCGCGACGAGGAGAAAAGGGAGTAGGCGCGTCTCCGAGGAGGGCGGCACGATCGTGGGCCCGGGAGCAGATGCAGCGGTTGGGGTGGTGATGGCGGGGGAGGGCGGCGAACCCGGCCGGGCCGCAGCGTGCCCCCCGCGGTCTGCGAGTTGGGCCTGCAGATCGCGCACCCGGCACTCGTGCTCGTCGTGGGGTAGGGCCTCGTCGCGTCGGAACCGCTCAAGCGCCTGGGGAAGCAGGGTGGCGGTCAGCCCGGTGATCCCGAGAGCAACGAGCGACATGTGCACGCCGTGCGTGAGGAGTCCAGGATCTGCGGCAGCAGCGATCCCTGTCATGCACGTCCCTCCCCCGGTGCCGATAAACGGCGTCTGGTGGTCCACGGTATGACGAATCGCACAACCGGGCGTGGGAACGGGCACATCCTTGATCGTCCGTTAAGCCTGATGCGGTGACTTCTCGCCCTGATCGGCCTCCCCGAGGTGGGCCGAAGGCCGTCCGGCTCGCGGCGTCCCGTGGGCGAAAAGTCCGCTATAGTTGAGCGGAATAGACTCAACTTTTCCCAGGTTGTGACTATCAAGTCCATGGTCAGTGGGCGAAGACGTATCGAGGAGAAAGTAGGCCGTCATGAGTCAGTTCGGAGCCGAGAAGTTCACCACCCGTAGTCGCGAGGCCATCGAGGGCGCCCAACTCGCCGCCAACACTGCCGGGCACAGCCACACCGAACCGATCCATCTTCTGGTGGCGCTGCTCCAGCAGGCCGAGGGAACGGCCCGATCCCTGGTGACCAAAGCCGGGGTGGAAGCGGACGGGCTAACCGCCCAGGCCGAGCAGGCCCTCCGGGCGCTCCCTACGGCTAGCGGGGCCACCGTGCAGCAACCGACCGGATCCGCGGCCCTGACCCGAGTGCTCGCCGCTGCCCTCGACCTGGCCACGTCCATGAAGGACGAGTACGTCGCAACCGAACACCTGTTGATCGCCCTGGCCGGCACCGACTCCTCCGCCGCCCGGGTGTTGACGAGCGCCGGTCTGACCGAATCCGGGTTGCGCGAGAGCCTGACCGCTGTGCGAGGAAACCGTCGCGTCACCAGCCCGGAGGCCGAGTCGACCTTCGAGGCGCTGGAGAAGTACAGCATCGACCTGACCAAGGCGGCCGAGGACGGACGGCTGGACCCGGTCATCGGACGCGACTCGGAGATCCGGCGCGTCGTCCAGGTGCTGAGTCGGCGTACCAAGAACAACCCGGTCCTGATCGGGGAGCCCGGGGTCGGTAAGACCGCAGTCGTCGAGGGACTGGCCCAGCGCGTCGTCGCCGGCGACGTGCCGGACTCTTTGAAGGGCCGCCGGGTGCTTTCTTTGGATCTGGCCGCCATGGTGGCCGGGGCGAAGTACCGCGGTGAGTTCGAGGAACGGCTCAAGGCCGTGCTGGAGGAGATCAAGGACGCCGGTGGTCAGGTGATCACCTTCATCGACGAGATGCACACCGTCGTCGGGGCGGGCGCCGGCGGCGACTCTGCGATGGACGCCGGCAACATGCTCAAGCCGATGCTGGCCCGCGGTGAACTGCACATGATCGGTGCCACCACGCTGGACGAGTACCGCGAGCGCATCGAGAAGGACCCGGCGCTCGAACGCCGCTTCCAGCAGGTCTTCGTCGGGGAACCGACCGTGGAGGACACCATTCAGATCCTCCGCGGGATCCAGGAGAAGTACGAAGCCCACCACGGGGTCCGGATCACCGACGCGGCCTTGGTGGCTGCTGCCACCCTGTCGGACCGTTACATCACCGGACGCCAACTGCCTGACAAGGCCATCGACCTGATCGACGAAGCTTCGTCGCGGCTGCGGATGGAGATCGAGTCCTCCCCGGAGGAGATCGACCAGCTGCGCCGACACGTGGACCGTCTGAAGATGGAGGAGTTCGCCCTCGCCAAAGAAAGCGACGACGCCTCGATCGAGCGGCTCTCAGCCCTGCGCGGCGAGCTCGCCGACGCCGAGGAGGAGCTGCGCGGTCTGGAGGCCCGCTGGGAGCAGGAGAAGGCGATGCTCGAGGGGGAGGGCGAGCTGCGTCGTCAGCTCGATCACCTCCGGGTCGAGAGCGACCGCCTTCAGCGCGAGGGCGAGTTCGAGAAGGCCAGCGAGATTCTGTACGGCCAGATCCCCACCCTGGAGAAGCAGATCGTGCAGGCGGCCGAAGCGGAGAAGAACTCGCAGGGGGAGAAGCTCGTAGGCGAGGAGGTGGGCGCCACCCAGATCGCCGAGGTGGTCGAAGCCTGGACCGGCATCCCGACCGGCCGGATGCTCGAAGGTGAGACGGGCAAACTGATGCGAATGGAAGAGGTCATCGGCGAGCGCCTGATTGGCCAGCGCGATGCTGTCGGTGCGGTGAGTGATGCGGTACGCCGCTCGCGGGCCGGCATCGCCGACCCCGACCGGCCCACCGGCTCCTTCCTGTTCCTCGGACCGACCGGCACCGGGAAGACGGAGTTGGCCAAGTCGTTGGCGGACTTCCTCTTCGACGACGAGCGAGCCATCGTCCGCATCGACATGAGTGAGTACGCCGAGAAGCACTCCGTGGCTCGCCTGGTCGGAGCTCCTCCGGGGTACGTCGGCTACGACGAGGGCGGTCAGCTCACCGAAGCGGTCCGTCGCCGCCCCTACTCCGTGGTCCTGCTCGACGAGGTCGAGAAGGCGCACCCCGAGGTGTTCGACGTTCTGCTCCAGGTCCTCGACGACGGTCGCCTGACCGACGGCCAGGGCCGGACCGTGGACTTCCGGAACACGTTGCTCATCCTGACCAGCAACCTCGGTTCGTCCTTCTTGGTCGACCAGAGCCTGGACCCGGAGAAGAAGCGCGAAGCGGTCATGGCCGCGGTGCGGGCGAACTTCAAGCCGGAGTTCCTCAACCGGCTCGACGAGATCGTTCAGTTCGAGCCACTAG
>CBDTZB010000041.1:0-10520 GCA_965364795.1 uncultured Nocardioides sp. | reverse complement strand
CAACCCCCATAGTCGCTACGTCCTCGAAGACGGCGATCGGATGCTCTGCTTCGGAAAACTCGAAGAGATGCGGTCGATGATCCCGGCGCGACGGCGCAAGCGGACTCGGGTGCGCAAGCTGCCCAAGGCTCCGATCCACGACGCCTGAGGTCCAGACCACTCGAGCTCTCGACACCGATAAGGCTTCCCTAAGGCGAATATCGGACGTACCGTCGAAGAACGGACCCAGTGGGGGGTTCTGTGCACTCAAGGGCTCTTCGATGAGGTCCGTCACTCGGGGTGCGGAGAGGGGACAGATTTGTGGCACCTGGACGATCCAAAGAACGAGTACTCGCAGTAGGTGGTTCCGGCACGGTGCGGCTGAACGAGACCCCGGGCAGCGCGGCGCAGGATGAGCGGATCGCGGCGAACCTGCCGCAAGATTCCGACGCCCGGGTCGAGGCCGTCCGGCAGGTTCTGCGTGGCGAGGACGTCCACGACGTTGCCCACCGCTGGGCGATCGACGCGACCGTCCTGGATCGATGGGTCACGATGTTCATCGACGCGGGGTCCGCGGCGGTGACCAACCGTCCGAGTTGTCAGACCGTCATTCAGCGGGACCGTTTCCTGGCTGCCTTCGCCTTCGAGATCCGGGCCCCGCTCACCGTGGCGATGGGGTGGGCGGACCTGATGGGTTCGGGTGACCTGTCCCCGGATGCTTACGTCAAGACCGCCGAACGTCTCCAAGGCGCTCTCAACCACCTCTGCGAGAGGGTCGCCGACGCTGAGTTGTTGGTCGCTTCGTCCCTGGGCGGACTCGTCCTGGAGCGATCGAGGGTCACCGCGAAGGAGATCTGCAACCTGCCGGAGATGCCTCCGGTGGGTGGCGCCGGTCCCGACCTAGCTCTGGACGTCGATCTCGACCTGTTTCGCCGCATCATGCGGGATCTGTGGAGCGTCGCCGGTGAGTCGCCTCGGCCCACCTCGAGATCCGTCCAGGCCGCCATTCGCGGACCGTGGGTTGAACTGAGCGTGACGCGGAAGGGCGACCCCATCGAGGTGGATCACCTCCAAGCCGCCTTCGAGCCGTTCGATCACGACCTTCTCGGCAGCAATGTGACCGTCGGTCTCTACCTCGCCCGAGCACTGAGTGTTGCGCACGGAGGAACCATCGGGGTTGAGCAGGATGATGAGGGCGCGGTGTTCTGGGTTCGGACCCCGCGTCGCGCAGCGGAATCAGAGCAGTGATCCACAACCGACGGAGGAATCCATGACGTTCAAACTCGCCTGCGGCGATGTGATGCCGGGCTGCGGCTCGACGTTCGAGAACGAGTCCAAGGACGCCCTGATGGGTGAAATGGCTATGCACGCCAGGGCTGACCACGGCATCACCGAGATCACTCCCGAGATCGCGGCAGCGGTCAACGGCAAGGTCGTCTCCACCTGACGCCCAAGCCGTCAGGCGGGCAGACGACCCGCGGCCTCACCTGCCCCAGCGGGTGCGGTGCTCGGGGGAATCCAGCATCTCCGGTTGAGTCTTGTCTCCGGCGGCGAGCCTGGCGGCCAGATGGCCGGTCCACGGATTGGCGCTGATCCCGTGAGCGGCCACGCTGAGCAGGATGGTCAACGTGGCTGTCACAAAGATGGTGTCGGCCGCAGGACCGTCGAGTTCATCGACGACGAGGAGGGCGAAGAGGATCGACGCCAGCCCACGGGGCCCGAACCAGCCCGCGAACAGGCGCGTCTCGATGAGGGTGCCGGAGCGCCACAGCGAAATCAGGACCGAGACTGTTCGGATGACGACCAGACTGATGAGGGCGTAGACCACCGACGACCACGTCACCTCGGCCAGTGCAGAGCCGGCGAACAGGGCACCGAAGGTCAAGAAGGTCGCCGCGGTCAACAGCTGTCCCTCGTCTTCGGTGAAGTCGACGATGTCGTGGCACTCGGAGCGTGCGATGCGCCCGAAAGCGAGTCCAGCCACGAATGCCGCGACAAAGCCGTTGCCGTCAAGCAGTTCCGCACCGGCGTACGCCGTGGCAGCGATCGACAGCACCCCCAACTGTCGGTAGACGCCTTCGATCCGTCCGGCACGGGCGCTTCGCTGGAGGATCCAGCCAGCACCGACCCCGGCCAGGAGCCCCGCCGCCAGCCCGAACCCGATCTGCTTGGCCACGAAAGAACCCCACACATCGAAGCCGCCTCCTTCCGCCGCGGCCAGTGCGAGCAGGACCGCGACCACAGGGACGACGATCCCGTCGTTCAAGCCGCTCTCCACATTGAGTCCCTGCCTCAACCGCACCGGCAGCCTCCGGTCGCTGACCACTGCCTGACCCAGAGCCGCATCGGTGGGTGCGAGCACCGCCGCCAGTAGGGCTGCCTCGGGCCAGGTGAACTCTGGGAAGACCAGCATCGAGGCCACGGTGCCTAGCACCAGCATCAGCGGAAGCCCGATCCCCAGGAGTCTTGCGGGCAACCACGCGTCGTGGCGCAATGCCCGCACGTCGATGCGAGCCGCATCGGTGAACAAGACCAGTACCAGGGTTGCTTCCACCAGGATGGCGACCCCTTCGCCCTCGAGTTCGAGGTCGAACAGGCCGAGTCCCTGACCACCCACGGCCAGGCCCACCACGGTGAAGATGATCGGGGCGGTGATCACCGAACGGGAGGCCGCCATGGAGAAGAGCGAGAACACGAAGAGCGCCAAGGCGACGACGAGGAGTTCGATCATGGAGGCATCGTCGCAGTTGTGGTCGCCTGTCGTGACCGGGTTCGAGACAGGACTTCGTCCTTCCTCAACCACCGAGGGGGGCAGGGCTTCGTCCTTCCTCAACCACCGGCTGACTGAACCTTCTCAGCTCGCGGGGAGCCGCATCGTGAAGGTGCTGCCTTCGCCCAGGACGGAGTCCACCGCGATATCACCGCCATGGCGGTTGACGATGCGCTCGACGATGGCCAGGCCCAGACCGGAACCACTGCGCCGTCGTGCCTCGGGGTCAGCGGAACGGAAGAACTCGCGGAACAGGTTCTCCTGATCCTCCGGGGAGACGCCGATCCCGGTGTCGGTGCAGGAGATGGTGATCTGGTCCCCAGCGTTCTCGACGGTGAGGATCACCGTGTCGCCAGCCGAGCCGTACTTCAAGGCATTGGTGACCAGGTTGACCACGGCCCGGTCGAGTTGCCGCGCATCGCCGAGGGTCAGGACGGGCTCGTCGGGCATCACGACCTCGACGGTCTGGTCGGCGTCCCTGGCGCTGACTGCGGTGAGGTCCCTGACCGCAAGAGCGACGTAGCGCATATCCACTGGGCTGAAGGGGTGGGCGGCGTCTGGATCCCCTACGCGGGACAACAAGAGAAGGTCCTCGACGAGAGCGATGAGCCGTTTGGCGCCGCGATCCGCTGCGGCGAGAGCCCCTTCGGCTTCACGGGTGGTGAGGTCCTCCACGTTGAGGAACTCCAGGTTCCCCAGGATGGACGTCAGTGGAGTGCGCAACTCGTGCGAGATCGTCGAGATGAGTTCGTTCTTGTAGGTGTCGATGGTGCGCAGTCGGGCCACGAGGTGCTCACGCTGCTTCAGCGTGCGCAGGTTGAGCAGTGCTCGGCCCAGATCGTGACCGAGGTCCAAGGCGGTCGAGGCCTCGACATCGCTCCAGGGGGGATCATGAGGACTGCGGCTCAACATCAGAGCCCCAAGGCATCCCTCGGCGGCACCGAGCGGGACCATCATGAGGGAACCGATCCCATGGGAGATCAGGAACTCACGGACGACCTCCTGGTCCATCGCCCCGAGGCTTGTCCCCACCGCGTCGTTCTCGGTGAGCCGTATAACCTGCTGGCTCTCCCACGCCTCCACCGAAAGCCGTTCGGTGACGTCGGCGACGCTCTCGGTAGTGTCACGGGCACCGACCAGCATGGTCGAGGGAGCCTCTAGGAGTGAGTCGTCGAAAACGTGCACCCACGTCTCGCGAGCGTCGTACCCATGGCGAAGAGCCTCGCGGCAGTCGGCCACGATGTTGACCAACGAAGTCTGCGTCGTGGCCGTGCGCACCACCCGCCTGGCGGTCTGAGCCATCCGGGCCCGGTCGGAGAGCTCGGTGTATTCAAGCTCGTTGAGGAGGGCTCGCAGGGCCTGGACCGCGCAGCGCTCGAGCAGGTTGCGCTGGTGGGGCCCTGGGCGACGTCCGTCACGGGGGCGGTCAAACGAGACAAGGCCCTGGAGTTTGCCCGATCGGTTGAAGAGCGGCGCGAACAGGACGTCGAGTGGTTGCCAGTGCGCCTCATCGTCAACCACCTCGAGGTCCGGATGCTCAGAGGCGCGGACGTGGGCGGTGACCTCGGAGATGTCTCCCTGCCGAATGAATTGAAGGATGCCCCAGTCCTCGGCATTCGCGAGCAGTTGGTGGACCTGCTCTGCGGGGGACCGTACGCCGAGGGCGGCGCTCACGCTGGCTGGGTCACCAGAGGCTGCCACGCACTCGAGATAGTCGCCCCGGATCAGCGCAATCCGAGCGACTTTAAACCCACTGAACTCGACGAGGCCGTGAGCAGCGACTTCGAGAGCGTCGAGTCGAGAGGCGTCACTCCAAGAAAGCGGTGGAGGAACCTCAGAGAAGTCCGGCGACACAACTGGTTCTGACACTCGCACAGTGAACCACTTCATGTTCTCAAGGGTGTCCTCATCAGCCCCAACCCGGACCCCATGACCGGGTCGGGGCTGATGAGTTCTACGTGTCGCACGGTGGCCTGCCATCACCCCTGAGAGCAGGCCCCCGTGCTTCTGAAGTGATCAACGAGAACGCCTCCGGGAGGTTACGAGTGATCTGGCATCTAATTGAAAGTGGTCTAAGCAGGCTCAAGTCGGGGTGCGAGAATGCCGATAGTCATTCCGAAGTTCGTCACCTGTGCGGAACTCGGCTCCCAAGGACACCCCATGACCCCTCCAGACACCCCCGAGGTGGCTGCGCTGCGCGATCTTCACAGAGTGGTCATGCTGGCTCACTCGGGCGAGGACCTCGATGCAGTCCTTCAGGCGGCCGCGGAGGGGGTGACACAAGCCCTAGGGTTCGAGTGCGCAGCCATCAATCTGCTCACCCCGCGGGGGGACTACAAGGCGGTCACGTGCGTCGGCCCCGGCGCCGAGCGCGTCCACGACTCCCGCCACGATCGGATGGAGTTCGAGCGTGAGCTCAGTCTGGGTGACGCCTGGGGGTCGCTCCGCTTCGTGCCTGATGGTCGGTACGTCGAGCCCGCGGACTCAGTGGTCTGGCGATCGGAGGAAGCACCGCTTAATCTCCCCGACGCCTGGCGGCCGAACGACGCGCTCTACGCGCCGCTGCGAGATCATCGGGGGGAAATGCTTGGCATCCTCAGCGTGGATCTGCCGCTCGACCGGCGCCACCCGGATCAGTTGACCCGCCAGTGCCTGGAGATGTACGCCGTGCAGATCGGCCTAGCCATCGCGCATGCTCGGGAGCGCGATCAGCTCAGACAACGCGTTCGGCTTTCTGAAGTCATCAGTCACGTGGTTTATACCGTCAGTGCGGACATCGACCTCGACGCCGTCCTGAGTGACAGCCTGAACTCGATGATGGCCGGTTTTGAGGCGGACCTGGCCTGGTTGCGGCTTTTCGCCGACGAGTCCCGTGGTTGGTCAGCGACCAATCACTCCCCGGACGGGCCGCAGGACCGGCTCACCGTGCAGGCCCGTGCGGAGAGCGGCGACTACCTCGCTTACAAAGAGGGCGAGGGCCTGGCCGCTACCGCTGCGTTGGCACAGGCGTGCTGGCAGCAGCGTCGGGCCGTGGTGGTGACCGCCGACGGGAACGACACCAGTCGAGGTCTACTGTCGCGGGCCAACCGGGACCAGATTCTTGGGTGGCTGGCCCACATCAACCTGTCGACGTTCATCCTGTTCCCGGTCGGGACGGCCCAGGAGTGTCTTGGCTACGTCGTTCTGTCCCGCTCAGCCGATGCCGAGGAGTGGAGTCCGACTGAGGAGACCGCAGCCTTCGACGTGGGCCATGAGTTGGGACGGGCGATCGGCCTGGCCAGGGTGCGGCAGCGCGAAGCTCAACTCTTGGAGAAGATGGAGGAGATCGACACCCACAAGAACGAGATGATCGCGACGGTTGTTCACGAGTTGAAGAACCCGTTGACCTCCATCTGGGGCAATGTTGAACTGATGCAGGACGACCCCGAGATGGCGGGTCGCGCGACATCGGCCATTGCCTTCAACGTCGACCGGATGCTCGGGCTGGTTCAGAACATGTTGACCCTCAGTCGGTTGCGTGACCCAAGTCGCGAGATTGAGGCGGTGGCCGTCGACGCCACCGCCATGGTGATGTCGCTGGAATCAGTGGTCGAGACCCAGGCGAAGCGATCCGGGGTGACCCTCTGCTTCCAGGAGGTCGAGCGAGGCGTCCATCTCCGAGGGAACCGCGAGGGCTTCGAACGGATGATGGTCAACCTGGTGTCCAACGCCGTGAAGTTCAGTGAGCCCGGGGACAAGGTCCGGATTGGCCTGTTCGCTGAAGCCGGGTGGGTGACCTTCTCCGTCTCCGACGACGGAATGGGGATCTCAGCCGAGGATCAGCAGCACCTCTTCAAGGAGTTCCAACGGTCGACCAACCCCGCCGCCCGATCCCGACCGGGAACAGGCCTAGGCCTGGCCATCGTGGCCAAGGTGGTGGAGCGCCACGGTGGAGAGATCAGTGTGGAGTCAGACCTGGGTATCGGGTCGGTCTTCCGGGTCCGACTCCCCAGCGGCTGAGGACTCCTCGTCTTCTAAGAACCGGTCCGCGCGGACACGGCGTACGACCAGGCCCAGCGCGATAACCAACAACGCTCCGAGCACGTAGGGCAGGAACGCGGGGAACCTGCCGGTGCCCATCTCGTCGAGCGTCTGGGCATCACCCGGTGCCTCGAGTGCGAGGTCCGAGCACGCGTTGGTGATGTCGTTGGTCGGCGAGTCGCCATCGGCGACGACCTCGTAGCTGTAGGAGCCGCGGATCAGGTCGCCGTCGTCGCTGGTGGCGGAGTACTCAAGTCGGTAGACGCCGACCTCCAGCGGTGCCGTGGCGGCGCAGATGGCGCCTGCATCCGCAGTGGTTTGGGCTGCTCCGACGGCAACCGGCTCGTCGGTCGAGTCCGTAATGGCGATCAGGGCGCGGCCGTTCTCGGCGAGTTCGTTGAACTCCAGGGCCACCAGTTCCCCGCCGGGGGCCAAGGCGTCCCCAGGGCCGGGGCTGCCGTCGACGAGTTCGCCGTGAGCGAAGGCGGGCGCGAGGAACCCGGTCAGCCCGCCGAGGAGGAGGGCGATGACCAGGGCCGCTAAGGGCGCCGTCAGAAGCCGAAGTCGGCGCATGCCATCCGGTTATCCATGGAGTCGGCCGGGTGCACGACGATGGACGGGGCCAGGTCTTCCACGCGACGGTCGTTGGTCACGGTGGCCTCGCCCGTTCCGTCTGAGGTGGCGGTGAAGCCGAGGTGCACCTCGTTGGGGGGCTCCTCCCCCCCGTCGGGGTCGAAGGCGAAGTGCGCTCCGCCGTTGTCCACCGAGCACGCCTGGGCGTGCAGGTGGGCTACGTAGTCGACTCCGTCCTGGAGGCCGTCCATCCGGATGGTCACCGTGGTGCCGTCGTCGTTCTGGGCCAGCCAGGCGTCACCGGCGACGCCGTCACTGCCTGGAGGGGCGGTGTCGAGAAGGGTGAAGGCGCCTCGCGCGACCTCGCCGTCGACCTCATCGGCCGGGGTGGCGTCGGCGTTGTTCATGTCGGACATGTCCATGTCACCCATGTCGTGGCCCTCGTCTGCGTGGTCCATGTCATCCGACTCGTCGGTGTCCATATCGGCCATGGAGTCGCCGGTCGAGGTGTCCGACTCCTCGCTCCCGCAGGCGGCGAGCGTGCCCAGCAGGGCCAGGGAGGCAATGACGGCGGAGGTGCGGCGAAGGGTGGTCATAGAGCAGAAAGTACCTGCCGGCCTAGTTGTTCTACAAATAGTCGAATAAAGGGATGGGGGTAGTCAGTAGACCGAGACCGAGCCGTGCACAGAAACGCCGATCACCTCGCCGACCTTGCGGACCGGCCCATCGTTGTCGCGAGCCGTGAGTCCGATGGAGCCCGCGCGTAGTCGCACCGAGGAGTAGGGGCCGAAGAAGCCCACCTCCTCGACCGTGGCCTGGGGCAGGGTCGTGTCGTCGATGAGATCGATCTGCTCGGGGCGAATCACGATCGTGACGTCGTGACCCTCGTTGGCGACCACGTCGTACGTCGGCGAGACGTCGAGGCTCCCGAGTCCACACACCGCGCGACCGCCCATGATCCGAGCGGGCAGCACGGTGGCGCCTCCGACGAAGGAAGCAACATCGATGTCGGCCGGGGCGGCGTAGAGATCGGCGGGGTGTGAGACCTGAGCGATCTTCCCGCTGCGCATCACCGCGACTCGATCAGAGAGGGAGAGTGCCTCCCCCTGATCGTGGGTGACCAGGACAGCGGTGGTGCCTGCTGCGCGGAGTACCCGAACGACCTCCTGGCCGGTGGCCGTTCGCAGCGCTGCGTCTAGCGAGGAGAACGGCTCGTCGAGGAGTACGACGCCCGGTCGGGGCGCCAGGGCCCGAGCCAGGGCCACGCGCTGCTGCTGCCCGCCGGAGAGTTGGTGCGGGAAGACGTTGGTGACCGCCGGCGGGAGGTTGGCCAGCGCGAGCATCTCGGCGAGCCGCTCCTCGGTGCGCTCCTTGCGGGGCAGCCCGAACAGGATGTTCCCGCGCACCGTCAGGTGTGGAAAGAGCGCACCCTCTTGCGGGACGTAGCCGATCCGTCGCTTCTGCGGGGCGACCTGCTTGTCCTTGCTCGCCACCACGACCCCGTCCACCGACACCGTGCCCGCGTCGGGGTTCAGGAACCCCGCGAGGATCCGCAGCATGGTGGTCTTGCCGCATCCCGAGGGCCCCAGGACGGCCATGATCTCGCCGGGGGCGACATCCAGGTCGACCTCGTCGAGGACCTTCAGCGATCCGAAGCTGCGCGTCAGTCCGCGGATGGAAACCGCGTTGCCGGGGCCGGTCACGAGCGGGACACCTGTCGGCTCAGCATCCAGGTGGCGGGGACCGAGACCAGGATCAGCAGCAGGGCGTAGGGCGCGGCGGCGCCGTACTGCACCGAGGACGACTTGGACCAGAACTCGGTCGCGAGGGTGGTCGTGCCGATCGGGGAGAGCAGGAGGGTCGCGGTGAGCTCGGTGGAAACGGCGAGGAACACCAGCGCGGCCCCGGCGCCCAGGCCGGAGCGGATCATGGGCAGGGTCACTCGCCACAGGGTGGCAGGCCGGCTCAGTCCAAGGGAAGCCGACACGTCTTCCAGCACCGGGGCGGCGTGCTCCAGGCTCGACCGGGCGCTCACCACAGCGCGGGGCAGGAACAAGATCGCGTAGCCCAGGATCAGCAACGGCGCGGTCTGATAGATCCCGGGCAGGTTCCTCGCCGCGATCGACACCAGCGCCAGCCCCACCACAATTCCGGGGAGAGCGTGGGCAGCGAAGGTCGAGCGCTCGACCACGGTGCTGATCGGGCCACGGTGACGCACCGCGAGCCACACCACGGGCAGCGCCAGAAGCACCGTCACGACGGCAGCGGCAACACCGAGGGCAACCGTGGTGATCGCCGCCGAGCCCAACTCGTCGATCGGGAACGCGGTCGAGGTGCCGACCAGCAACCACTTGGTCAGGCTGGCCAGCGGGACGCCCAGGGAGAGGACCACCACCAGGGCTGCGCTGCCCAAAGCAACCGGGGTCAGTCGGCCCAGGCTCAGCAGGGTGGGCGGGCGGACGGTGCCGCTGCCGACCTTCCACAAAGCAGCATCGCCCCGCAGGCGCAACTCGATCATCAGCAGGACCAGGCAGAGCAGAAGCAGGACGCCGGAAAGCACGTTGGCCGGGGCGGAGTTGAAGGCCGACCGGTATTGATCGTAGATGCCCGTGGTGAGGGTGGGGTAGTTCAACATCCGCAGCGCGCCGAACTCCGCGAGCACGTGCATCCCGACGAGCAGTGCCCCACCCAGGATGGCCGGCCGTACCCCGCGCAGGGTGATCTGACGGAACGTCGCCCAGGGGCCGTGACCCAAGGACAGCGCGACCTCCTCGAGGGAGGGATCCAGGGTGCGGAAGGCGGCCAGAACCGGCAGGTAGACCAGAGGGAAGTAGGACAGGCTGACGATGAATAGTGCACCCGCGTAGCTCTGCACGTCGGCGGTCAGGGAGACCCACGCGTAGGAGTTCACGAACGCGGGGACGGCGAGCGGAGCGACGAACAGCACGCGCCACAGTCCGCGAAGCGGTACGTCGGTCCGCTCCACCAGCCAGGCCGCCGCCACCCCCAGGGTGGTGCTCAGCGTGACGACTCCGACCAGCAACGTCAGGGTGTTGGTCAGCAACAGGCCGACCCGTGGACGCACGAGGACGTCGTACGCCGCTGAGGGGCCCAGGTCGACGACCGACACCACGACGTACCCCAGGGGCACGAGGGTCATCAGCGCGACCGTGATCCC
>CBDTZB010000040.1:0-10532 GCA_965364795.1 uncultured Nocardioides sp. | reverse complement strand
GCTGGGCTCCGCTCGCCCGAGGCGCGCGCCATCGCTGAGGAAGCGGGGATGGACTACGTCGAGGACCGCTGCCTCAAGGTCGCGGTCTCCCTTCGCCAGGCCACGCCGGCCGCGAAGGCCTGACGGCCCCCAGGTGCGTCAACCGGCTCGGTCCGGCTCAGTCGGGGTCGGGTGGGTCTCCGGGGTGGTGGACTATTGGCCGTTGGTTGGTCCAGGTGACGGCGAGTCGGTTGGCGTCGAAGTCGCGGTGGTCGGCTCGGCAGCAGCCCGGCCGTGTCCAGGCAGAGTTTGCCGCCGTCCCGGTACGAGTCGCGGAGGTGGGCGACGTCGGTCCAGGCGGATGGGGCGTCGCAGCCTCGCCGGATGCAGCCGTGGTCGTGACGCTCCAGTGCTTTCCGCAGTCCGATCGGGACGGTCCGGACTTCTTCGGTCACGGCGATCGGGAGTTGGTCGCGTAGGGCGATGAAGGTGAGGCCGCAGTCGTCGGGCAGGTGTTTGACCTGGTCCCAGATGACGGGTCCGGACTATTCGGTTTCTGCGGTGCCGTGACCGGTGAGCAGCGTTTCGAGGTCGACGGTCACCACGACGTGGGGCCGTACACCGTGTCGGGTCGGCGGAAGCTGTTTCGCAAGGGTCGCCTCTGCGGCTGCGCCGCCCGAAGTCGCGATGCCGCCGGCGTTGTGGTCGCGGTGGGTGATGTCGCTGCGGCCTGTGACGGATGCGCGGCACATGTCCACGATGGCATCGGCGGATCGTTGGCCGCGTGTGCGGTGTTCGCCGGGCCAGTCAGGTCGACGCCAGGCATGGAAGCCTGTGGCGGCGTATTCGGCGTCGAGTCCGTAGAGTTGGGCGTTGATCCGCAGTCCGCCGTCGCGCATGCGCACGCGCGTTGCTTCGCGTCGTGCTTGCTGTGCTTCGGCTGCGTCGACGGCTGATTCGTGGTCGATCTTGGCGAGCAGACGCACGCCGGCGTCGGTGACGTCGCGGGGTGTTTCCTGTCCGTGCGACAGCCAACAGCGTGTGCTCGGCGGTGCGGCAGTGGTCGCCGGTCAGGTGATCGAGGCAGCTGCCCATGGCCCGTACCTGGTCGGGCGTGACTTCTCCGAGGTCCATCGCGTCCGCGACCTGGGGTGAACCGTCGACACGGTCGCCGATCTTCTGGGCCCGGTTGATCTGCGACGCTGAGAGCCGCAGCTTTTCGGCCAGCGCGGAGCGGGCCTGTCGTGCGGCAGATTCACCGGCCCGGGGATCGTTCCCCGACCTGGCGCGGGCGAGGGCTGAGGCCGGTGAGGTCATGGCCGAGGTCAGCCGGCACATGCGTGCGTCGAGTTGGCGCCGTACGTCTTGCACCGCGTCGATCTGGGCACGGAGTTCCTGGTCTGACAGCGACGCCACCGGCACCGCAACGAGCTGACGGGCAGCGTCGCGCAGCCCATCGCCCCCGGTGTCACGCGCCCCGTCTTCGTCGTCCGGCCCGTCTGTCGCGCCCGCTTGATAGCCCGGCTTGGCACGTTCGCTGGCCAGCGAGGGCCAGGCGTTGGTGGAGCGGGGCGGGGGTGTCAAGGCGTCTCTTTGGAGATCAGCGGTGTACCCGTAGGTGTAGGCCGGGCGACAGCCATATGTCCAGCAAATACGAACATACGTTCGGGTCAAGTGTGACGTCTGCGCACGTCCGCGCGAGAGTCGAACGGCCTACAGCAGCGACGTTGCGCTCTTGGGGCCTGATCAAGTAGGGTGAGATTGGGTACGAAGAACTAAGACACGGGTGGGTGACGATGCAGGCAAGATCCGACAGGCGCGTCTCGAACTGCACACGATCGCTCGGCGCAAGGGTTGTGGGAGCGGCAGTTGTGGCAATGTCCTTCCTGAGCGTGCTGCAAGCAGCACCTCCGGCTGAGGCAGCCACGTGGACGGGCTACCTCTGCTCGTCCGATGGATGTAAGTACGGCAAGATCAGCGTGACCTACGACGACTACGGCTCCTACGCGCGCATCTACGAGGTCGTCGACTGGGGTGCCACGGCCTCCGGGACCTGCGATACCAGCAACGACATCTGGCGGTGGCGTCAGCAAACTGCCAAGGTGAAGTACAACACGTCGACACCGATCTACTACGGCAGCAGCATCTACAAGACCAACTGCAACAACACTTGGGACACGAGCGGCAAGTGGATTCACAGCATGGACGTATTCGGCGATCGGGTTGAAGTCGATTTCAAGCACGACGCGACCTGTTGCGGTGCCTTCTATCCCTACAAATACGTCAACGTCTGAAGGGGAACCATTGTGAATCGACATACGTTCGGCTCTCGAATTGCGATTGCGTTCGTGGCGGTAGTCGCCATCATCTTCGCAACGAGCATTGACCGAAGGCAGGCCGTCCAAGCCTCGGCCACTTGGCCAGCAACGCTGAGCTACGAGATCAACTTCGCAACGATTGACTCGCTGGATGCGCCAATGGGTGCGGCGACAGGAAACTTCAGCGGCAACGGCTGGCGCGACTGGACCAATGAGATCGCGGAGCGAGGCGAGACCGTCTGCACCGTCCGCCGCCGATCAGGCGAAGTCCTCCGCGGTCCGTCCTGCGATCAGGTTTCACTCCTGGACGTCGTCGACAGCGACGAACCTTCGCTCCCAAACAGCTACCTGCGACCGCTCGAAGCCCACTGGATGGATGACAGCGCCGAACACTCCTATTCCAGTCACGACCCCGAGAATCTGGATCGGGAAGCAGTCGCAAACCGGCTGTCAATTCGGCTGAGCGATGTGGCGGCCGTTGCGCGGACAAGCAACGTGAGGTGTTCAGACACCGGCTTCGCTGAGTGTCGCGGAGCCGAAGATGTCGTACGCACCATCGAGATCGTTCACCACACCCCCACTGGACTTCCCCTGGCGATTGTTGAAACGGTCGATGGAGTCATAGTCAGGTCATTCGCAGTCACGAGTCTTTCCCTGGAGGGCACCCCCAATAGCTGACCTGAGTGTGGGGGGCCAGCTTGTCGGTCAAGGTATTCGACGACACGTGCGCCCGGCGGGTAGCCCCGGTTGCACGTGTTTCGCGCTGACGAGCGTCCTGGCGCATGTTCAGCCGCCGAGGGCGTTGCCAAGTGCGTCGAAGGCGGTTCTGTAGGCATCGTCGAGTCGCTCGGGGCTCTGGCCGACGAATGCCTCGCGCCGTAGCCGGTCGGCCTGCGGGACCAGGACGCCGCCGAGCTCGAGTCGGCGGTCGAGCCGGACGAGACGTTCTGCGAGATCCAGCGCCTCGCGGCGGTGGTTGTTGGGAACGATCCCTTGCGCGCCCCACACTGTCAGACCGGCAGGTAGTAGCCGACGCAGTACTCCCGGTCGTCGTCCATGATCAGGTCGTTCCCGTAGCAGGCCTCGTAGTAGTTCCAGCTGTCGGGCGGCCGGCTCGGGTCCTCGTCGCCGGCCGCCAGCGCGGGACCGGCGATCTGAACGAGGCCGGCTGCGACGACGGAGGTCACGATGGCGGTACGACGGGTTCGGGTGGTGCGGTGCATGACAATCTCTTGTTCGGTGGTGGCCGCTGCACCGGGACGACCGAACAATCTCAACGGGCCGTGCACCCACCGCACTCAATCCGGAAGGTCGGCATCCGCTGTCGAACAAGTCTCCGTGCCGAGGATCTGCCGGGGGGTGGCATGGGGACCACGATGTCGAACACCCAGATCGGCGATCTGATGCGCCGGCATCTCGACGGCGACCCGGGCGCGTTCGAGGAGCTGCACGCGGCGACCGTTGATGCGCTGGAGGCCTGCGCGTTCAGGTTTGCACCCGGCCGGCGGGCGGACGCCGAGGACGCTGTTGCACGCACCTATCTGGAGTGGGCATCTGACCCGCCGCGCCTGTCCGACCCCGACGGGTTTCTTGCCTACAGCCGCACCATGGTCCGAAATCACCTCCGTGACCTCGCCGCCCGGACGGCCCGGACGCGGCCCACCGGGACGTTGCACGAGGTCGACACCGGGACGTTGCCGGCTGCCCTTGCTGCGTCGGCGGACGCCGCGCGCCGTCTCGCCGCAGACCTCTCGGAACTGCTTGGCGCCGACGCCGCCCGGATGCTCTACGAACGTGACGCGCTGGGCGTCCCGCCGCGGGACCTCGCTGACCGGGCCGGAGTCAAAGTCGAATCGATGTCCACGATGCTGTCCGCTTGGCGGCGCAAGGCCCGCGAGTCCCTGGACCGGACCCGCTACACGCTGCTGCCCGGTCTGCACCGCTGGTGGCAGCGCAACAGCCCCGAACTCACCGGGAGTCTCATGGCCGCTCTGCCCGCGATCGCCCTCATCGTCGGCCCGGCTTTCCCGACGCCGCATCCATCCACGGCCCGTTCGGTCGACTCGTCGGCAGCTGCGCAGCTGGGCGGGGCGGCCCTCTCCCTGTCACGGGTCAGCTGGGACGTGGCCCCGCCCGGCGGGGAGGCCCCCTGGACCGGGCCGGTCTCGAATCCGGAGCCCGACGCCCGCGCCAACGAGTACCTCCCGGAAGCGGACGTGGGGATCACCAAGACCGTCTATCGCGACGAGCAGACTCGATGGGCCCAGATCGGTGTGACCGTCGCCGGGGAGCGACAGCAAGCCTCGGCCGACGTACCCGGCCCGGTACGTGACACGGCCGGTGAGCAAGGCGTGAAGGTCGAGGTCGAGCCGGGGTGCACTCTCGGGATGTGCAGCGAACGCACCCGACGATGCGTTCGGCAGCAAGGTGAGATGGAATGGTGTACGACGAAGCGGTTTCCTCGTTCCCCTTGGGGAGGGCGCGGGGTGGCCGAGGAGGCGCGCTTGCCCCCGTCGTTTCGCTCGGACCAGACCACGTGCGGCGAGTAGTCGGTGTTGCCATGGGTCATGCCTGCCCCGCCGCTCAGACTCGACGGTCGAACGCAAAGGGACCTACGGCAAAGAGCACGGCCAAATCGCGACCGCGTTGCCGCTGCACCCCAACTGACGGAACCAAGCCTCATCTCTTCACGCCGCCGCTTCCGCGCGACCACGTCCACGTCCCGGCGACGACGTCCAGTTGGGTAAGCCATGAGCTCCCAGCCGTGCATCACTGACCGTCCGGCCCAGATAGGGCAACGTCGACCTCTGGTGCGCCGGTCAGCCGGCGACGTAGCCGCGGATCTCCTCGGGTCCGGCCAGCAGCGCGCCGTCGGCCGCATACCAAGAGACCGTGGCGCTGGCCCGGTCCTGCCCCGCCGGCCACTCAGCACGGACACGCAGCGGCAGGCCGTCACCAGCCGGGTAGGTGAACGTGCCATCCGTCGTGGTGGTGACGGCCGCGTAGGAGGCACCTTCGACCGGCAGCACATACAGGAACGGGGTGGCGACGCAGGTCCGCGTGGCCCGGCCGGCGTCGACCAGCCCGTCGTACGGGGCGGTTCCGCCCCAGCCGGCCTGCGTACACCAGCCAGCTCCGTCGATCGCGTCGCAGCTGACAATGCCGTCTGCGGTCGAGAACGTGACCGACGTGCCGGCCGGGCCGGTGGTCGCATGGGCCTGTCCGGTCGGGGAGGTCTCCCCGTCGGCACACGCGGCGACGAGTTGGCTGGGGTCCGCGGCGGCCTGGTGCGTGGCGTCCTCGATGGCAGAGTCCGTCCAGGCAGTTCCATCGATCGCGACGATCGGCAAGCCGATGTCCGCTTGGCCTTCGACCGGGGCTGTCGTCGTGGACGCGGGCTCGGGGTCAGCGGGTGAGATCGCCGGTCCTGGGCTGCAGGCGGCTGCGACGAAAGCGAACACGGCGACCGCGAGCGCCGTGGGCTGATGGAACGTGGCCATCAGCTGGTCCATCCCGTTCGCCGGATCGCGCTGTACTTGGACTGTCCTCGATAGTCGCGGGACACGATCTTCGAGCCCTCACTCTCGCCCTTGGCCTCGACGATGATGTCGGTGCCGTTGCTGGTGCCTTCGGTGTAAATCAAGCCGATGTGGCCGCCCACCCCGTCGTTGTAGACCAGAGCGTCCATGATGTCCGTGGTCGCGTAGTCCTTGTTGGCCAGCTTGCTCCAGGCCGCCGGGACGGCGCCCTTGTAGTCCCCGGTGGCGTACGGACCGTGCATGTTGAAGTCCTGGTCGTAGAAGACCCACGGTGTCGCTGCCCCGGATGTGGACAGTCGCCAGACCTTGAACACGAACCCGGAACAGTCGCCACCCTCGCCGTGCGTGCTCTCGGTCGTGACCGGGTCGTTGGGCTGGTTGTCCACGTTGTCGTTGTTCCAGCAGCCGCCCCCCCAGTGGTAGCCCTCCTTGTCCGCTGTGGCGGCAAAGCACGTCGGCGGCCTGTGACCTGCGAACGTCTCGTGTACGAGCACACGCCCCCGTGTGCGCCGGGTGAGAACCAAGCGACGGAACTAAAGCACAGTGCACCATTCGCGACAAGAGCCAATCGGGCCAACCTTGATTGAAGCGACGCGCAGGTCCGGACGGTCGGCCCGGACCTCGTTTCGTACACCGTTCCATCGCACCTTGCTGCCGAACTCACCCGACGATGACCTTCGGCCACCTGGACCGTCCCGACCACGAAGAGGGGGCTCCGGCGATGGACAGCATGCGATGGGAGGACCGGCTTGCGGTCCAGCTCATGGTCCTGGCGCGCCGGCTCGACCCGGACGCGCTGGTCACCGCATCCCCGGAGCAGGTCGCACGAGATCTGCGGGCCGCGGCGGTCGAGGTTGCCGCCCGCAACGGCGCCTCGATCGACGAGCACCTCCGCGCGCACCTGAACTGAGCCCCGAGACCGCTCAGCCTCGACGCCGCGCAGCAGGTGGGCCGCCGGGGCTTTCCTACAACTCGGGGTTACCATCAGCGGGTACCCGTCCTTCCCCTATGCCGAGGGCCTCATGTCCGATCCGTCGCTCAAGCCGTCCTCGCACACATCCGGTGCCCTCGACGAGTGGGCGGAGCAGTACCGCGCATTGCAAGCGTCGATCGCAGAGATGACCCGCAGTGCCGCGGCACTGCGCGAGTTGATCGAACAGACCGAACGGGTCCACGGGATCGAGCCGGGAGCTCCCGGCTCGAGGCTCGAAGGCGTGGCCGCGACCAGGGTCGACCGAATCCTGGACATCGTGTCCGCCGCCGATGGGCCCGTGAGCCTCAAAGAAATCGGAACTCAGCTCGATCAGATGGGCCACGCCGAGAGCTCCAAGGACGTCGCCTCCGCCGTGTCCTACCTGCGAAGCAAAGGCGCGGTTGAGCGCGTGGGCCGCGGCATGTGGAAGAGCACTGGTTGACCCATGGGACGACCCAGCCCGTCGTCCGGGGGCGTAGAGCAATGGACCTCCGCCCCGATACGCCCCGATCGAGGTTGATCGCTGCAGCGGAACGTGTCAAGCTTGGTGAGACAAGTTCTTTGAGAAATTGGTGGGTCGGTGCTTCCGAGTGTTCGTGGTCCTGGGTTGGCCGGTTGATCCAGCCCGCGTCGGCCAGTTGTGGCGGGACGGGTGGGCGTGTGGGTGCCGGAAACCCTGCCGCGGGGCTCATGCGGCGTTCTTGTACTCGTTGACGAGTCCGTCGCAGCGGGGCAGGCGGATCACGTTCGCTGTCGGTCTTGGGCGAGTGTCGGTCGTGGCCGGAGGTGCCGTCGGCGCTCGTTGCTGAAGCGACCGGTGGGGCCGGTGGGTGTTGTAGTGCTCGATGTACTCCTTGACGAGCCGGTGGAGCTGGCGCTGGTTCCAGATGATGGTGCGGTCGAGCAGTTCGCGTCGCAGGGTGCCGATCCAGCGCTCTGCGATGCTGTTGGCCACTGGCGTCCGCACCGGTGTCTTCAGCACTTTCATGCCTTCGGTGCGGAACACCTCGTCGAACGAGTGGGTGAACTGGCTTCCGCGGTCACGGACCAGCGCCTTCGCGTTCGTGAGCTTGTCGCTGTGCACGAGGAACAGGTTGCGTGCGCCCTGGACGGTCCACGCAGCGGTCGGGTTCGTGGTGATCCCACCGAGGATCACCTCACGAGTGGTGGTGTCGATGAAGAACAGCACGTAGAACCGGCGCAGCAGGGCGGTGTCGACGTGGGCGAAGTCGCAGGCGATGGCGGCCTGGGACCGCAGCAGCTGCGACCAGGTCGTCGACGTTCGGGTCGGCGCCGGATCGATGCCGGCGCCTTTGAGGATCTGCCAGACGGTTGATGCGCCGACCTGGTGGTCGAGCCCGACGAGTTCGCCGTGGATGCGGCGGTAGCCCCAGGTCGGGTTCTCGCGGGCCATCCGCACGGCAAGCCTTCGCACGCCGGCCGCGATTGGTGGACGGCCGGCTGGTCGGTGGGGTCGGGTCCAGTGGCGCGCGATGCGTTGGCGGTGCCAGCGAAGCAGCGTGTCGGGTGTCACCAGCCAGCCGGCCCGGCGTGCCCGGGGGAGCACCGCGGCGATTGCGCCGAGCAGGGTGCGGTCAGGTTCGGTCAGTGCGGGCCGGTCGAGTTGTCGGCGCAACACCGTGAGCTGGTGGCGCAGCACGACGATCTCGAGGTCCCTGTCACGGCCGGAGCGTGCCAGCAGCGACACGATCGTCAGGAGCAGTCGGTAGAACACGCGGTGCATCAGGCTCCAAGAGCAGGGGTCGGGCAATGAACATGCCACGACAGGGTTTCCGGCACCCACAGGGCAGACTGTGCAGTCCACGCGACCTGTCAGGCGCACCGTCGTTGCCCCCGCACCGCGCCCACAAGTGGCGCGGCCCTTCGTCGGCGGGGAGCACTGGTCTACAAGGTCTTGGCCGTGGCGGCCGGGGCATGGTTGTCGGGAGCGTTGTGCTCCGTGCGGTCACGCTCTCGGGCGTACTGGGAAACGCCCTCACCGGACAGGTTGCCGATTGCCTGCTGCACCGTAACGAGGTTTGTCAGGTCATTCGGAGGACCCGTCGCCGTCCGTTTCAGACAACACGTCCCCATCCTTATCGAGAAGACGGATGCGGTTCGGTGGAGCGCTGGGGTCGGTCCAAGCGAACACGCCGTTGACCAGTTCCAGACGCAGGATGCCCTTGTCGAACTCGAGTTCCGCGACGGCTGCGCGCCCCGTGGGATCAGCCACGACGGCCACGCCGCCGCTGACGGAGTAGAAGGGCTCGCGCTGGTCCCTTCTGGTGCACGAAGTCCCGCGGCCACCGTCGGGTCGGGTCACGGTGACGCAAAACCGGGCGGCGTCTCGGGCCACGTCGACCTGTGCTGGGGTAACGGGCTCAAGTAGCCCGGAGCTGCATGAGGTGAGCAGGACGCCGACGACGACGACCCAAGGCGAACTGCGCATCGGACTTCCTAGGAGAAGTTCATGGGTAACGGGTGGTCCGACGTTAATGACGAGCCAGAGACGTAGGTGAAGCCCTCGCGGTTGTAATCACCCTGCTGGCTTGAGTCGTCGCAGCCGGTGTCGGACGCGAAGCAGCCGTGCCACACATTGTTCGAGGTGTGGTTCTGGATGCCGTAGGCGTATGCGGCACCGAATGACGTCATGGTCATGGTGACCCCCGCCAGGGCACCGGCAACCAACCTGCCCCGACCCCGCCAAGCACCTGCTGGCTTGTCGCTGTGTGTCATGTCCTCCCCTTTGTTGGTCATGCACGACACGCGCATAGGGACCTTAACAAGTTACCCGCCATTTTTCTAGTTGTGTAACACTTTTGGTATATTGCTTTGTTTCAGAGGGCACGGCGGCTCAATGACCGAGGGTTCGATCCCGCGGTGGGCGTGGTAGGCGGACCTCAGGCCCTGCCGGTCGCGAACCGCGTCGAGGAATACCCGAAAGGCGATCGGCGTGACCTGTGCCGAGGCGTTGAAGTCACCACAAACGATTGTGTCGCCCAAAGCGAGCAGGCCCGCATAGTCCTCCAAGGTCGCGTGGGTCTGCCCCGAGTTGAGGTGACACCCAACGTGACGCTGGTGGGGTCACGGGAAGGTGCTGACCATGCTGTCTACGTGACGGAAGCGTCCAGCCAGCCCTCGCCGCGGCAGCCGCATCTACGCTGGTTGAGGTCGCGGCAGGTATGGCTCTCGGCTGGTCGTCCGCGGCGATGGTCGCGGGCGTCGGGCAGATTGCCGTTGCGACCGGCGTGGCTTTGGGTCTCCTCCCGCTCCTGACCGGCTGGTCCATCGTGGCACTTCCGTTGCCGCGATCCTCGAACGTCTCGGCCGGTACTGCGCGACGTCTCCAACACGAATCAATCTACGGAACAAGCTGACAGCACACTACGACTGGGACGTGGGCGGCTCGTGGAAGAGGGTGCGTTCCAGCAGTCGGCCGTCGTCGAGGGAGCGGGTGCCTCGCAGCAGGTCACGCACGGCAAGGTGGTCGGCCACGCCCCGCACGTCGTGCACGCGGACGATGGTCCGGTCGAGGTTGTCCAGCAACGGCAGGGTGGCCAACATCCCCGGGTCGCGGTCCTTCGGGGCGCGGTCCAGGAAGGCCCCGAGGAAGTCCTTGCGGGACACGGCGACGAGGTGCGGAAGGCCGAACGCTGCACGCAGCTCCGGCAGGCGACGCAGCACCTCGACGGTCTGGGCGGGCGTCTTGGACAGGTCGATGCC
>CBDTZB010000039.1:0-10555 GCA_965364795.1 uncultured Nocardioides sp. | reverse complement strand
ACCGCCTTGTCCCAGAAGTAGGCCTCCTCGAAGGGGTACTCCTTCAGGAAGGTCTTGCCCATCGGGGTCTTCAGACCGAACCGCACCAGCGGCGGCATGGCGGCGGCGAACTCCTCCAGCGGTACGTCGCCACGGAAGAGGTACATCGGGTTCATCAGCGAACTGCCACCGCTGAGTTGCAGGGCGTCGAGATGTCCGTCCGCTTCGAGCAGGCGAGCGATCTTGATCCCCTCATCGGTCGTGACCCCACCGGGGTAGCCGTCACCCAGGCTCACCTTCGCGGTCACAGCGACCTCGTCACCGACCTCCTCGCGCACCGCGCGGGCAACCTGTCGGGCCAGACGTGCGCGGTTCTCCAACGACCCGCCCCACCGATCGGACCTGCGGTTCAAGGCCGGCGCCAGGAAGGACGAGATGAGATAGCTGTGCGCCATGTGCAACTCGAGTACGTCGAACCCTGCGGTCACCAGGGTCCGCGCGGACGCGACATACGCGCGGGTGACGCGGGTCAGCTCGCGCTCAGACGCGGACCTGATGAACTGCATGCTCAGCGGGCTCGGCATCCGACTGGCGGCGATCGCCTTAACGCCGTTGGAGCGACCGTTCGCTACCGGACCCGCGTGCCCGACCTGCCCAGCGATCGCCGCGCCGGTTTCGTGCACGGCGTCCGCCAGTCGGATCAGCCCGCCGAGGGTCGAGTCCCCCACCACGATCTGCTCGTGGTGGGTGCGTCCCTCGGGGGCCACCGCCAAGTAGGCCACGGTGGTCAGGCCGATTCCGCCTCGAGACGGCGCGAGGTGGTAGTTGATGAGCCCGTCGGTGACCTGACCGTCGGGGGTCTGACCCTCGAACGTCGCCGCCTTCACCGTCCGGTTCCGCAGGGTCACCGGCCCCAACGTCACCGGGGCGAAGACGTCCGGCGCGTTCATGAGTGACCCACTGACGGGGCGAGCGCCGAGGCGAGCTGGGGGGTGAGCAACGAGAAGGTCATGACACCATCATGTCGCCCCTCCCCCCGACACGGAGGGGTAGTGGCCGCTTTGCGAGCAGGGATCGGCAATCGGCTGCCGAGCCAGGAGAGGGACCCGTAGACTGCGCGGGGCCTCTCAGCCATGGGGGTTGGGTCACGGAAAGGTTCAGCAGATGCCGGTCGCACTTCGGGTACCCACGCGGGCCCGAAATCGGGTTGCGCTGAGTCGTACCGCTGGGGTCCTGGCGTTGACGCTGGTCGTCTTCGGGCTGCACTGGTCGGGTGCCAACACCCCGTCTGTCGCCGCCTCGGACGTGGTCGACGCCCGCTGGAACAGCCCGTCTCTCACGATCCCCAACTACTCCAGCCTGGACGGACAGGTCAACATCTCCTCCGGACCCAAGGCTGTGATGGTGGTCCAGTTGCAGAACGCTCGCTTCGTGTCGATCCCCAAGCAGTGCCTGAAGAGCTCGACGATCAACTCCCGCTCCCAGATCTCCGCGGACAACAGCCGTTTGGAGTGCTGGCTGACCGCGACCAAGCGCGAGCGCACCGTCAGCTTCCGCACTCTGGTCAACGGCGCCAACACCGCCATGGTGCGCGGCAACGTAACCGTCTCGGGCAGCGGGGGCGGAGCCTTTCCCACCCGGATGATCACGCCGGGCTCGCCCCGTGCCGAACCGGATCTGCGCCTGCTCTCCAGTCCGGACTTCCTCAACGCGGACGTGGCGGACTTCGAAAAGAACGGACCCCACTTCTGGCGGGGCGCCTCGGTCCCCAACGGCACCAACGGCGACTACGAACGATCCCTGAACGCGGTCTTGGACGACTGGAAATCGACCAACCCCGACGCCGTGCTCGTTGCTGGCGACATGGTCAACGGGCACTGGGCCATGGACAAGGCCAAGACCGGGGTGTTCGGGCCGGTGAAGACCTTCGACCAGAAGCGCAAGGCCCTCGAGCGGGCCGCCGGCACCTACTACCCACAGTGGCTCAAGCGGTTCAGCGATCGTGGCCTACCTGTCTACACAGCCATGGGCGACCACGAGTTCGGCGATGATCCGTTCCTAGGACCCAAACGCCGGCTCGCGCCGACCTTCGAGAAGAACTACGCGAAGTACTTCAGCAAGAACCCGGCTGGCGAGCCCCTGTTCACCGAGCGTCCCCGCGGCCCGCACGAGTTCAGTGCGTACGCCGGCCGGCCCCGGCCCGACACGCTCGTCGTCACGCTCAACGTGTTCGACACCACCGAGAGCGGCACCCGGATCCGGGTCGACCGCCAGCAGATGACGTGGCTGCGCAAGGTCCTCGCTCAAGCCAACCGCGACAACGTGAAGTGGATCATCGTGCAGGGCCACACCCCGATCCTGTGGCCCGTCCGGGTCCGCGGATCCAGCGGCCTGCACTACGAGAACGGCCGTAAGTCGGAACTCTGGAAGGTCTTCAAGAAGTACGGCGTCGACCTCTACCTGAGCGGCGAGGTCCACGACCTCACCGCCACCGAAGCCGACGGCATCACCCAAATCGCCCACGGCGGCGCCTTCCAGTACGGCCTGACGAACTACCTGCTGCTCGACTTCCACGGCGACTTCGTCTACATCACCGCCCGCGACTACGACGCCACCTACCGCTCCGGACTTCCCCAGGACCGGGTGTGGGAGACCCGCCCTGGTGGCGGTCCGACCTCGATCGAGGTCAAGCCCGAGCCCTTCACCGTGGGCACAGCGATGCTTCTCCCCGACGGAACACTGGCCTCCAGGAGCGGCCTGCTGCTGCCGTGGGGCGGTGGCTTCAACTAGTCGCACTGACTAGTGTCCTGGGCATGCTGAAGAAGAAGTGGCAGCGCCGCAACGAGCGGTTGCATCCCGAGACGGACTACGTCGAGATCTACCGCAACCTCTCCGCCTGCGATTTCCCGTGGGACTACGGTCAGGCGCTGAGCCTGGCCCTGTTCCGCACCTATGCGGTGCCCAGTATCGGTCGCCTGCTCGATCAGACCGGCCAGTTCACCTCCAACTGTCAGAAGCGGCAGGACGACACAGCCCTGCTCCTCGAGGCTCCCGTGGCCCACGGTTTCGACAGCGAGATCGGACGAGCCGGCGTCCGGCGGATCAACCAGATGCACCGGATGTATGACATCTCCAACGACGACCTGCGCTACGTGCTGGCGACCTTCGTGGTGGTGCCTAAACGTTGGATCGACGACTTCGGCTGGCGCAAACTGACGGCCGGCGAGATCCGCGCCATCGTCAACTACTACCGCGAGCTGGGCCGCCGTATGGCCATCAGCGACATCCCCGAGACCTACACGGCCTTCGAGGTCCTGATGGATGACTACGAGGCGGAACACTTCGCCTACGACGAAGGTGCGAAGCGCGTCGCCGACTCCACCCTGCAACTCCTCAGCTCGTTCTTCCCCGCCCCCGCGGCACCGTTGGTCGACGCCTTCAGTCGGGCCCTGATGGACCCCGCCCTGATCGCAGCCTTTGGCTACGACGAGCCCGGCGAGAAGATTCGCCGGGCGGCTCGCCTAGCGCTGCGCGCCCGCGCCCGCGTACTGGCGTACGCGCCGTCGCGACGACGACACGTGCTCGCGGTCGACAACCGACGAATCCGTAGCTATCCCCACGGGTACGACGTGCACGACCTCGGCACCTTCCCGCCGGTCGGCTGCCCGGTTTCGGCCCGCAGCGCCTGATCCGGGTCGGGGACCGACGAGCCAGGCGGGTGCGGCGAACAGGACCCCGAGGCCGAGCCGCTGCAACACCTCGTGCAGCACCAGGCAGGCGCCGAGGGTGCCCGCGGTGAGGAGAACGGGGAAGACGGCGCTGATCAGGAACGACAGATCACTTCGCCCGTTGCCCAGATCGAGCGAGAGATGACCGACGGCCGAAAGCACCGCGAAGTGCAGCACGTAAACGCGCAGGGTCCGCCGCCCCAACCACACGAGGGGTGCAGCGAGCGCCGGGATCCGCGCCGCGTGGACGGCCCAGGCGATCCCGAGCGGCATCCCCACCAGGCTCAGTAAAACGATCTGGATGCTGCGCGGGATCCCGACCATGATCGTGCCGATGGTGAGTGCTACGAACAGGACGGCTAGGAGTCCAGCAGGGGCGGGCCGCTCTCCGAGGCGGCGTACCACTGCGGGGTAGTAGGCACCCGCGAGGAAGAAGACCAAGTGGAACAGAACCGCGGCGCGGTTTGCCTCTTCGATGGGATACCAGGACTTCGCCAGGGCCAGGGCAAGCGCCGCGGCCAACACCACGGAGGGGGGCAGGAACCGCAGCACCTTAGCCACCACGAAGTAGACGACCAAGGCGTAGAGGAACCACATGCTCGTGGCTGCCCACACCAACTCACCGGCGTAGTCGGCCAGGTCCTGGGTGCGGTTCGCGGGCATCACCGTGTCCACCGAGTAGATGGCCCAGAAGATCGTCAGCCACACGACGTAAAGCCAGAACCCACCCACGATCCGGGACCTTGCGGCTGGCCAGGGGCGAGTCACCGCCCCGGCTGCGAAGAACCCGCTCACTAGGAAGAACAGCGGCATCCGGATGGGTCTGAGCGCCCCGGTGAACCCCACCCACGCTTGGCCCACCGCGTCCAACTCGGCGGGCAGGATGGCGACGACGAAAAGCTTGGTCGCGTGGTGCAAGACGACCAACACGATGCAGGCACCCTTGGCGATGTCGGGCCACGCAAGACGGGCTTCCGCGGCGGCGGGGGTAGTCATTGGCGGATTCATGGCGCGCGCGTGAGCGGCGACCACGCGTGAGCGTGGCCGGACTCTCACTGGTCCAGCGACACCGCAGGGGTCTCAGTGGCGGATGTGGCTGAGAGTTCGGGACTTCCGGCTGCAGCTTCACGGGCTACTCGGGCCTTGGTCTGGGTCAGACCCAACGCCCAACAGGTCGGGCAGCCGCGAAGGAAGAAGACAGCCACCGGCGCGAGGAGCAGCATGCCGGCTCCGAAGACCGGAATCAGGGCGAAGGAAGCGACGAGGAGCGGCAGACCGATGGCGCCACGGAACAGGTGCGTGCGCACGGTCCGGCTCGCAAAGGTGGTGTCCTCGTCCATGAAGGCAGTATGAGTTCGCGCCGGCCGCCACACCCACCCAGCGGCGCTGTGATCTCGGTGACCCCAGGCGTCGAATGGCCCGCCCTCGACCTCAGCCGGCGCTCGAACCGGCGGTTTGAGACCCCCGACTGTTTAGACCGACTAGATTGTGCGCATGTCTGCCCCGTCCCGCCCGCGAGTACGCGTCGCCATCGTCAACGACTTCGACCTGGTGGTGCTGGGGCTCGCTGCCGCCCTCGAATCACACACCGATCGGATCGAGGTCGTCGAGCTCAACAGCACGTCCAACCCCGTCAGCGACGTGGATGTGGTGCTCTACGACGCCTTCGCCAAGAGCGCAGGGGGACCCGCCGACATTCCCGGTCTCAGCCAGGGTGGTCTGACTCGGGTCGTGATGTTCTCCTGGCGCGGAGACAAGGCCTCGATCGAGATGTCCAAACTCCCCGGAGTGGCCGGCTTCATCGAAAAAGAACTCCCGATCGCGGAGATCGTCGCGCGAATCGAGGCGGTCGGGCACGGCAAGACCTTGCCCCCGGTCACTCACGACGACGAGTGGAGCACCCCTGCCTTCGCCGGGGCGTGGCCCGGTCAGACCGAGGGACTCAGCGAGCGGGAGTCCGAGACGGTGGCGCTCATCGTGTGCGGCCTGAGCAACAAAGAGATCGCCGAGCAAACCTTCGTGACCGTGAACACGGTCAAGACCCACATCAGGACGGCCTACCAGAAGATGGGTGTCGTACGCCGCTCGCAGGCGGTGCTGTGGGGCATGGAGCACGGCTTCGCGCCCGACCGCTCCCGCGTCGTCGTCGACTGACCGATCGCTTTTAGGCGGCTTCGTCGTGAGAACCCGTGGGGTTCAACACTCGGCGCAGGCGCTCGATAACCGCTGCAAGTCGCCGCGAAACGGTCATCTGGCTGATACCGAGCCGCTGGGCGATCTGACCCTGGGTCAGGCCCTCGACGTAGCGCAACTGGATCAGGGTGCGCTCGGGCGAAGAGAGGCTTCGCAGTCCGGGCTCCAACATCAGCCGGGCCTCGATGGCCTCCACCTCGTCGACGTCGGAGGTCACGAACGGCTGTGAGGTGGGTTGCCCCGACCCCGGCTCGGCGTCCAGGAAGTTGTCCAGTGACAGCGGCTGGTAGCACTGGCTAGCGCCCAGCGCTTCGGCCACCTCCGCTGCTGAGACACCGATCTCGGCCGCCACCTCGTCGACGCTCTGGGACCGGCCGAGTTCGGGCCGGCTGTCCCGTACTGCGAGGGCCATGGACTGGACCTCCTGGATCCGACGCGGTGGCCGGATGGTCCACCCGAGGTCGCGGAAGTAGCGCTTGACTTCACCGGTCATCGTGGGGACGGCGTAGGAGAGAAAGTCGCGTTCGTGAGCGGCGTCGAAACGACGGGCGGCCCGGACGAGGGCCAGTGAGGCCACCTGCTCGAGGTCCTCTACGGGTACGCCGCGGTTGCGGTAGCGGCGGGCGATCGCCTGGGCGACCTGAAGGTTGAGTTCGACCACTTCGTCAAGGAGTCGATCCCGAGCGTCAGGATCGGTGGCACCGATTGCTGCGGCCTGCTCGAGGCAGTTCCGGGTGCGTGCGCTGCGCTCGTCGTGCGGGAGAACGTTGCGGGGAGCCATACGGGCAACTCTTGCGGTTGACGCGGCTCAGGCCCATGCCCCAGAGCCCTTTTCACCCGTTGGGGTGAGGGTCCTGCGCCCCATTTCACCCCTAACGGTGGGTCAGGCAAGGCGATCGCCGCAGGATCCGGAGCGGCAGGGGCCTCATCATCACCAGTACCCATCGCGTGGGTCCTGACTCATCCGGCCCTATCTCGCGACCGGTTCCTGCAGTTATGGACGGTCAGCGGGTGGCGAGCACGGCGGCCGCGGCACGACCACCGCTAACCAGGGCGCCTTGGATCGACCCGGTGTCCCGGTGATCACCGCAGACGATCAGGCCGTCGCGCGCCTGGACGGTACGTCGCAGCGACAAGGGCGGCGGCTGGACAGGTAGCGCGTCAGGGATCTCGTGACGACGCACCAGTTGCCAGCCACTGTCGGGGACACCGAGCAGTTCGCTGGCATGTCGACGCATCGCCTCGCTCGTCGGCGTCGTCCGGTGACCACCCATCAGAGCGGAGGCCGCGACCAGGTGCGAGCCAGCCGGGGCGTAGCTGGGCGCCGCTGCTGAGATGACCACCGCGTTCACCAGCGGTCCCGGCGGGCCGGCCCAGCCGTCCAGATAGAGCATGGCCGGATCTATGGGCACCGATCCCATAGGCGCGGCGTACCACTCGGTGACAACGCCTTTGCTGGCAGGAGCAACCATCCCCGTCAACCGTTCAGCCTCCACACCCGAGGTGGCTACAACCACGTGACGGGCGCGCACCGTCCCTACGGCGGTCTTCACCACGTAGGAGTCGAGAGAACCGGTGACTGAGTCGACCCGGCACTGGAGATGCACCCGTTCCCCCAGCGCGGCAGCCACCTGCTCAGGCAGAGCCTGCATCCCCTCGTGGGGCAATCCCGGGGTGCCGGCGACGAAGGTCTTGACCAGGAGCCGCGCGAAGTCGGCCGACGTCATACCGCTGTCATCGAGCAGGGTCCCGGTCAGGAAGCGGTCCATCACCATGCGCAACAGTCCGTCGAGGCCAACTTCATCCAGGGACTGGCGCAGAGTGCGCGGGTCGGGATGATGAGTCAGATGCGCAGCCAAGGATCGCCGGCGCAGGGCTCCCGAGAGGACCGGCCGCATCCAGCGAGCCAACGCCACCAGCTCACGTGGATGCGCGCCGACCGCGCGCAGGCTCGCACCGATGAATCGGGGCGCCCGGAACGGATCGGCCAGCACCTCGAGCCCGCCGTGGGTTCGCACCGCAGCACCAGCCCCGAAGCGCTGCAGCTGCAGGGCGTCGACATCGATCAGGCGTCGAACCGCCGGATAGGCCGGGTTGAGCAGTTGGAACCCTCGGTCGACCAAGAAGCCATCGACGCGGTCGGTGCGGATCCGGCCACCGACGCCGTCCTGGGCCTCGCACACCATGACATCGAGCCCTGCATCAACCAGATCTCTGGCGCACTGCAGGCCAGCGAGCCCAGCACCGAGAATGAGGACGTCGGTCTCCCGCGTGGAGGTCATGAGTGATGGATGCGGTCGGTGTAGGCCACCACCCGGTTGAAGAGGTTCATCGCGGCCTGCGGGTCGGCACCACCCGGCAGGGGGTCGGCTCCCAGGTCATGGATCACCTCGTCGCTCACTTCCACCCCTGCATGCTGAGCAACCTGCAGGCAGACCCGTGAGGCGTCCCGGACCACCGAGGGATCCACGGTCCACACGGCCTCGAAGAGGCGGTCACGGTCGGGCACGTCGTACTGACCGGGCAACTCCCAGGCCGTCAGGACGACCGCCAGCCGGTCCCCGTCGAGGATGACGGCCCATTCCCGCTGCATGGGGGCGTCCTCGGTGAGCGACACCAGGGTCGGACCACTAACGGGCGCCTGCGAGACCTGATCGGGGGTGAAGGCGGCGAAAGCGAAGGTGGACTGCGAGATCCGGGCCAGCTCCTCCCACCGGGTCTGCGACGAAGCGTAGTGCCGGGGGTACTGGAAGGCGCCGAACACGTGGGCCCGTTGGGCGGTGGCACTGCACTCGTCCTCGATCGCCCAGGACATCGCTAACAACGTGGACTTGTGCATGCGGTGGACCGGGATCATGGGGTGCCGGCGACGGATGTCGGCGTACACCGAGGGAGAGCCGGGACGGGCCGACCGCTTGGCCTGATCGATGGCCCGGGAGATGGCCACATCCAGACGCACGCCGCTGTCCCGCTGGGCCACCACGTTGCGCACCGTGTCGACCTCAGTGACGGCGTAGCGGCGGTGACCGCTGGCCCTGCGCAGCGGTTCGGGGAACCCATGGCGCTGCTCCCAGATCCGCAACGTGGCCGGAGTGACCCCGGTCCGCTCGGCGAGATCACCGATGGTCAGCATCGAAGCGGGGTCATCGGCAGTAGCGCTCATAGGGCAAGGGTAAACCTCCACACCCTGTGGAGAAACATGTGGAGGGGGGTTAGACCTCCGTGCGGCTCGCGTCGGCAGCTGCGGTCTCGCTGGAGGTGCCCTCCGTGCTGAGCGATCCCCCCATGTCTTCGAGGTGCGCGCGCACGAACCACTGGAACTGCTCGAGCTCCGCGGTGTGGCTGATGACCATGTCCTCGGTGATGGGGTCGAGCTCACCCAGCTCGGCAATGATCTCGCGTTGCGAGGTGATGACGCCGACGTACACCTTGTCCAGGGCTCCGAGGTGGGCCATCACGGTGTCGCGGCCCAGGGAGTAGTCGGCCCAGGTCCGGTCCTCGATGATGGCGTCTGCGGTGCCCTTCGGCACACCACCCAGGGTGGCGATGCGCTCGGCGACCGCATCGGCGTAGCCACGCACGAGTTCGACCTGCGGGTCGATCATCTCGTGCACGGCGATGAAGTGCGGCCCGATGACATTCCAGTGGATGTGCTTGAGCGTGAGGTGCAGATCGTTGTAGGCGCTCAGGCGACCCTGGAGGAGCGTGGCGACGCGCTGGCCCTGCTCGTTGGTGAGACCGGGGACGGTGTAGGCGGACTTCACAGAAAAGACCTCTTTCGGATTCGGGGTCCACGAACGTAGTCGTGGCTATCCCCAAAAACTTGCCTGAAGCGAGGTCCGCTTTCAACACCTGTAGGGGTGACCCCCCTCCAGCTGTGGCGGGTCAGGCGCCGGGCAGGTTGCCGGTCAGACGCCCGTGGATCGACGCACTGGCTTCGTTGAGTCCGCGCACCTCGACCCGCTTGCCCTTGCGGTGGTACTTCGTGGTGATCGCGTCGAGCGAGGCGACCGTCGAGGCGTCCCACACGTGCGACTGGGTGAGATCGATGACCACGTGCTCGGGGTCGTGGGTGTAGTCGAACTGGGTGTAGAGGTCGTTGCTGGAGGCGAAGAACAACTCACCGGTGACGGTGTAGACGGCCTTCTGTGAACCGTCCTCGTCGACCACGAGCTCGCGGGTGGTCGTGGCGAGGTGCGCGACGCGGCGCGCGAAGAGCGTCATGGCCACCAGCACCCCGACGCCGACACCGATCGCGAGGTTGTGGGTCGCCACCACGACGACCACGGTGGAGAGCATCACGGCGGTCTCGCTCTTCGGCATCCGCCGCAGGGTCGACGGCATGACGCTGTGCCAGTCGAAGGTCCCGACCGCGACCATGATCATGACCGCGACCAGGGCCGGCATCGGGAGATCAGCCACCACGTCACCCAGACCGACAACGAGAGTCAGCAGGAAGACCCCGGCCAGGAAGGTCGAGATGCGCGTACGGGCCCCGGAAGCCTTCACGTTGATCATGGTCTGACCAATCATCGCGCAACCACCCATGCCGCCGAAGAAGCCGGTGATGATGTTGGAGGCGCCCTGGCCCCAGGCCTCGCGGGTCTTATCGGAGTGGGTGTCGGTGATGTCGTCGACCAGTTTGGCGGTCAGCA
>CBDTZB010000038.1:0-10558 GCA_965364795.1 uncultured Nocardioides sp. | reverse complement strand
ATCGAAAGGCTGAACCGGGAGTTGAAGCGACGCACGGATGTCGTGCAGATCTTCCCCGATCCCGAGTCCGTGATCCGCCTCGTCGGCGCGCTGCTCTGCGAGGTCAACGACGAACTCGTCGCGGCCCCGCGGCGCTACATGGCCGAGGCCACGCTCACCCCGCTCACCAACGACGAGGAGGACCGCCTACCGTCACTTCCGGCCGTCACGGCCTGACAACTGAGACGCACGGTCCTACACCAAACGATGGGACTCCATCGTCGGCGAGCGCGCCCGGATCACAACTTGGGGCGACAGTTCGGCCCAACGCCCATCGCGGTTCTCTGCAAGGCGCTGAGTAGCTTGGCTGTCACCTCGCCGAGGGGGGAGCCAAGTGGCCGAGAAGAACTACGAGCCCGCGCACGGCAAGGCATCGTTCCGATGTCCGCACTGCAGCGTCGTCTCGGCGATGAGTTGGCGCCCGGCGACAAGCATCGGCGACGGCTACGGCACCCAAGTGGCCACCTGTTCGGCCACCGACTGTCGCGGACCGAACGTCTGGGTAGGCCTGCATGAAGGCAGGTTGCATGATGTTGGGCCCGGAAGTACGCCAACTCTGACCGGCCCAACATTCATGGTCTGGCCTTCAGCGGCTACCGGGCCGCCGCCAGCAGTCGACATGCCACGCGATGTCAGCAAGGACTACGTCGAGGCGCAGCGCGTCCTTCCGCACTCGCCTCGAGCCGCGGGTGCGTTGCTACGGCTCGCGCTCCAGCGGCTCATGAAGGATCTTGGTCAGGAGGGCAAGAACATCAACGCTGACATCGGAATGCTCGTCGCGGGAGGGCTTTCACCGCAGGTGGCCAAGGCCGCGGACATCGTCCGAGTCACCGGCAACGACGCGGTTCACCCCGGGCAAATCGACACCGACGACGCTGGCACCGTAGGAACCCTGTTCTCGCTTCTGAACTACATCGTTGAGCAGACCATCACCCGTCCGGCCGAACTCGATGCCATGTTCAGCGACCTGCCGGAGGACAAGCTCGCCGGGATCGAGCGACGTGATGGAGGTGGCCAGGCCTAGCGCCGCCTAGCGCCATGGCTGGGCAGCAACCGCCACGGCGCCCTCGAACTATCTGCGGCGGGGGCCACTCACGACACCCTGGCCGTCCATCTACCGTGCCATCCGGCGAGTACCTGCAACGCGCCCGCGCAGCTGACATCGACGGAACCGATGACATCGTCAAGACTGACATCGACCGACGGCTGGCGGACCTCCTCCCGTACTGACCGCTGCCCACCAGAATCAGCGCCATCCTCATCGAGCACATGGCAAGTCGCCTGATGAGGGGGCGGGTCACGGCGTGAAGACGCCTTGGGTGATCCAGTAGGCGTACGCCGCGTGTGCGCCTACGAACCCGTCGACGGTGTGGTGGTTGCGGCCGTGGAAGCCCGCGTAGGCCTCACCGTTCACATCCCCATTTCCGAAGAACATGCCGTCCGCGCGGCCAGTGGTCAACCCGGTACGGGTGGTAGCGATCCAGCGGCTGTCGAACTGGATGCCTGGCGTGTCGGTAACGGTGGGTGTGAAGTCACATCCCAGCGGATGCTCAGCCGGATCAGGCGATCCTGACGGGACGAAGAACGATGGGTAGCTGCATCCGTTGACGGCGTAGGTCCCGATCACTGACGCCGGAGTGCCACCCGAGACCTGCGCATACGACGTGCGGGCGTACGCGAAGCCCCCCACTACTCCTGCGCGATCGTCGGTGCCGGCAGAGCCGACCGCGCCACCATAAGACCATCGCTCGCAGTCGCCGCCTGGGCACTCGAGATCGGGTAGTTCCAGCAACTCCCCGTCGACGAGACCGATTGCCTGGTAGCTGGCGGTGCCAGTCAGCTCTGGGATGTGCATGGTGAACGTGATCGGCGCGTCGGTTGCGATGTACAGCTCCATCTCGGTGACCCGCAGCGGGCAGGCCTCACCGCTGTCCAGCGTGCACCCGTAGCCCGACACAAACCCATTGTTGTACGTGTCCTCGGGAATCGTGCCGTCCACGTTGCGGGCCGCGAAGTCCGGTGCTACGTCGAAGCCAAAACGCGTGCAGAACCGACTGATGCAGTCGTCCTCGCGGTCGTACTGGTCGGAGTAGCCGACCACCGCGGCGTACTCGCCATCGAAGGGCGCGACCGTGGTGTCCGACCGCGGATACCAGCTGGCATCGGCAGGTAGCGAGAACACGATGCCGTGCACGCCAGCGGGTGCCGAGACCGTGGTCGTGCCCATCAACGGCACTGACTCCAGCTCGGCTCGCTCCGAATCAGCTGCCCCGGTTGGTCCAGCGGCGATGCCGCTGACGGCCAGCGCGGTCAGCGCGGAGACGGTCAACCATCGGTGCAGGGGGTTGGCGCGGCGCATGCGTGTTCCTCTGTGGTCTGGACGACTTCGACGGTGGGGGGGCGGGTCACGGCGCGAAGACGCCTTGGGTGATCCAGTAGGCGTAGGCGCCGTGTGCGCCCTCGAACCCGTCGACGGTGTGGTGGTTGCGTGCGTGGAATCCCGCGTAGGCCTCACCGTTCACGTTCCCACTTCCGAAGTACAGCGCCTCGGCCCTACCGGTGGTCAGCCCGGTACGGGTGGTAGTGATCCAGCGGCTGTCGAACTGGATGCCGGGTGTGTCGGATACCGTCGGTGTGAAGTCACATCCCAGCGGGTGATCAGCCGGATTAGGCGACCCTGACGGAACGAAGAACGACGGGTAGCTGCATCCGTTGACGGCGTAGGTCCCGATCACCGATGCCGGAGTCCCGCCCGACACCTGTGCATACGACGTGCGCGCGTAGGCGACGCCGCCAACGGTGCCGGGGCGGTCGTCCGTGCCAGCCGACCGGACCGCGCCACCGTAGGACCATCGTTCGCAGTCGCTGCCCGGGCACTCAAGATCGGGTAGCTCCAGCAGCTCCCCGTCGACCAGACCGGTTGCCTGGTAGCTGGCCGTGCCGGTCAGCTCCGGGATGTGCATCGTGAACGTGATTGGCGCATCGGTCGCGATGTACAGCTCCAGCTCGGTCACCCGCAACGGGCACCGGTCCTGCCCATCAACCCTGCAGCCATACCCCGACGCAAACCCGTTGTTGTATGTGTCCTTGGGAATCGTGCCGTCCATGTTGTGGGCTACGAGGTCCGGCAGCACATCGAAACCGACGGTGCTGCAGAACCGATCCGTGCAGTCGTCCTCCCGATCAAGCTGATCGGAGTAGCCGACCACCGCCGCGTACTCGCCATCGAAGGGCGCGAGCGTGGTGTCGCTGTCCGGGTACCAGCTGGCATCGGCGGGCAGCGAGAACACGATGCCGTGCACACCGGCGGGGGCCGAGACGGTGGTCGTGCCCATCAACGGCACCGACTCCAGCGCAACGCGCTCCGAATCAGCTTGGCCGGTTGGTCCGGCGGCGATCCCGCTGACGGCCAGCACGGCCAGCATGGAAACGATCATCCATCGGTGCAAGGGCTTCGAGCGGCGCATGTCGGGTTCCTCTGTGGTCTGGACTAATTCGACGTCAGTGCGTCGGGGACCTGCCATCGACAGCAGGTCCCCGACGCCGCGCTCAACCAGCGATGTCGAGCGAAACGCCAGCGGTCATGCAACGCCACTGCGACCAGTCCGGCTCGATCGTGCGGATGCAGACACGCAGCGGCCGATCGACACCGGTCTCGTTGTAGTCAAACGTGTAGCTCAGAACCCCATCGGCCTGACCCACACCGTTGACCATGCTGCCGCGCAGTTCACGGCGAGCCTGAGACTTCTCAACCCACTGTCCGGACCCGTTGCGGTACTCGAGGGTCATCTCGCCGATGATTGTCGCGTTGGACTCCAGCTGGATGTCGGCGCACGTGATGTTGCCGGCCGCAGTGATGTCGCCGGTCACGATGATCCGGTTGGCGTCGACCTGCGGCTGGAACACCGGCGGCACCAAGTCCTCGCGGCATGACTCGTTGCTGAGCGCGTCAGTGTCTGCGTCGGCATACCACGCGAGGTTCTTCTGCTCGGTCTCAGCAACGGCGGTGGCCTGCTCGCCGACGCTGGCAGCAACGGTGCCGGGGATGGCGATGGCGGCCAGCGCGAGGCCGGCGAGTAGGGACTTCATTCGGTTGTTCACAGTGTTTCCTTCTGGTGTGGCGCGATGTGCGCCGTTGGGTTCGTGGAGGGGCCGGTGCCGCGCCGATAGCCGACAGGGCGAGCCCGAGGGCCAGCGTGAGTCGAACGCTCCGTACGGTGAGGCGTGTCATCAGGGACTCCAGTTGAGTTGCAGCAACGGGGGCCGACGTGCGCTGTGCAGTGGCGCAGGGCAGGCTCCGTAGTCGCGGTTGCTCGTGGGTGGTGTTGCGGCCAGCGTGGCCGGGGTCGGGGCAACCGCGAGGGTGAGCCTGGGGCTTTGGATCATGGTGTGTTGCATGGGGGCCCCTATCTGACTGTTCAGGGCGCGTAGATGCCCTGCTCGAGCCAGACGACCCACGCTCCGTGCGCGCCTTCGTACTCGGGGGTGTAGTGCTGGTTGCGGACGTTGAACCCGAAATAGGCATCGCTGCCGTCCAAGAACGGCCAGTGCGGACGGTGGGAGACTGACTGGGCGGTCGGATCGAGGTAGGTGCGGCGGCTGTCCGGATCCCACTCGACGTCGCCTTGATCATTGACCAGCGGCGTGAAGTCGCAACCGAGCGGGTGGTCATCGGGGTCGGTCGAGCCGGACGGGACGAGGTAGGACGGGTACAGGCAGGCTTCCGCGCCGATGCTGGACAGAACCGCTGACCGGACGCCCGTGGTGATACGCGCGTAGTCGGCGCGGGCGTAGGCGTAGCCGCGGACGAATGCGTTGCGGTCTGGGGTGCCGAAGTTCTGCACGCTGGACCCGATGGATAGGCGGTCGCAGTCGTCGGTGGGGCAGTCGGTCACTGGGTAGGCCTCGTAGAGGCCGTCAATCTTTCCGTTGACATGGTGGGTCACCGAACCATCGAGGGCGGGGAAACGGATCGTGAAGGTCAACGGGGCGTCTGTCGCGATGTAGATGTCGAAGGTGTCGCTTCTGATCCGGCACGGGAGGCGGGCACCGTCCTCGCCATCCTCAACACAGCTGTCATGCGGGCGCGCTAGTCCGTTGGTCTCGTCCAGAGCGTCCGGTTCCTGCATGTCAGGTGCAACAGTGATGAACGAGTAGTCGCAGAACTCCGCTTCCGTGAGGCAGTGGTTCAGCTGGCTCGTCGAGAGCGCGAACTCGACGTGGCCGTAGTCGCCGGAGTAGAGCTCCTCGACAGTCGTCAGCTCGTTGTACATCCGAACAGTCTTGCCGACGTCTGGCACAGCGAGACGGATGCCGGTCATCCCAGCTGGTGCGATGATGGTGACCTCGCCGGCCATCGGCAGCGGCGCGGCCTGAGCATTGGCCACGGTCGCAGGTGTGCCCGCGGTCGCTGTTGCCACGACGAAGGCAGCGGCAAGCAGCTTCGTGCACCGGTTGATGTTGAATCTCAGGCTCATGCTCGCTCCAACTACGTTCTCATGGCTCAATCTTCGACGTTCCTGCGGCCTGGTCCTGCCCTAAGTCAGGCAGGACCAGGCACATCGCTACGCAGGCATGTCCATCGCAGCGATCGACGTCTTGACGTTCACGCAGAGCGGTGGCGACGGGTCGGGGGTGAACGTCTGGATGCAGACGCGCATCGGCCGACCGAGGTGCTCGGAGCGGTACTCGTAGACGTAGTTAAGGATGCCCTCCTCGGACCCGACACCACCCGTCAAGTACCCGTTGATGTTGCGGCTCGTGAACTCGTCCCATGCGAGGTAATTCACTCGAGACTCTGCCCAGATGCGGCCACTGATGGCAGCGCTGGACTCAAGTTCGAGGTCGAGACAGTCGAGGAGTCCGGCTCCGGTGAGCTGGCCTTTGACGATGATGCGGCCGTCGTACTCGGGGACGAAGACGGGCTCGGTGAGGTCCTCGCGGCAGGTCTCGTTCTGGTCGTTGACGTCGTTGGCGTGGTCGGCATACCAGGCGAGGTTCTGGGTCTCGGTCTCGGTCTCGGCTGCGGCGAAGTCGGTGACGTCGGCGGCCCAGGCGGCGGCGGGGATGGCCAGCGCGGTGATGGCCGTCGCGATGACGACCTTCCGGATTCGCTTCTGCATGGTGGTTTCCTCATGTGGGTGTGGTGGCGACGTGCGCCGGTGTGATGGAGGGGATGCCACCCGATCGCGCGGCAGGTCGGTCAGTTCAGAACGTCGGGAATCTCGCCAACAACGATCGCGTCGGAGCACTCGGTCACGGGCTTTGGGGACACGATCTGGACGCAGTAGCGGGCGTCGGCCTGCAGGTCGGGGTCGTTGGCGCTGTAGAGCTCGCTGGTCGACCAGTTCAGGCTGGCTGCGCCCGCGCGGGCGGTGTTGGTCTCGTCGGCGCTGTTGCCGCGCTGCTGCCAGCCGGAGCCGAAGTTGAGCTCTTGGTAGAAGTAGCCGCGCATCGTGTAAGCGGTCCCTGCCGCGTCGACACAGGCGGCGACGGCGGTCGTGTCGTCCTCGGCGTTGACAGTGACGCGGCTGTCGATCTGTGCCTGCCGGGTGTAGGCGATGTCGATGCGGCACGAGGCGGCTTCGGCCTCGGCGGTGGTGGGTGCCGGGGCTGCGGCGGTGAGTGCGCTCGTGGCCGCGAGTGCGGCGACGAGGACGAGACGGGTGGACTTCACGGTTGGGCTCCTGGGAGTGACGGTGTGTCCGAGAGGGCGGCGCGTGATGTGCCCGTCACCCCTGTCAGGTCACGAAGACCTGCACCGATATCACTGGGAGAACACTCGTGCGCCCATCGCACACGTCAGCCGCTGGGGCCCGCGCTCTGCCCCTACGCCCACGCAGGGCAGGAACTACCGGCGTGGGCGTCGAAGTATCGCTCCAAGTGCCCGCAGGTATCACCAGATGCATGTCACGTGGATACCAAGCACCCGGACACAGAGCGGCTCGTCCTCAGCGAGTGCAGTGGCCGGGGAGGCGGTCGCGACTAGTGAGATGACGGTCAAGGCGGTCAGAACGATTCGGCGCATGTGTGTGGCTCCTCCACTTGGTATGCGCCCTCAACAGGCATCAGCGACGTGAGGCTTTATCAGATGGACCTGGAACGTGCGTCAGATGCACAGCTCGTTGAGGCGTTTCAACGTGGTAATCGTGAGGGCGCGTTCTCGGTGATCTACGGCCGGTACCGCGACCTCGTCCAGCGCGTGTGCGTGGCGAACGCCGCGACGCCGGAGCACGCGGAGGACGCCGAGCAGGAGACGTTCCTTGCACTCCATCGGCGGCTGGAGTCGTTCGACGGCGGGCAGAGGCTCGGGCACTACCTCACCCGGACGGCGAAGCTCACCTCGCAGGACCGGCGCGGCTACGCACGCCGGACCCGTGAGATCCCGAGCGAGAGCGTTGGGCGGGCGCCTGACCCGTGCAGTCAGGTGGACGCGGTCCTCAACTCGGTCGTGCTTGCCCGCGTGCTCGATGATTTGCCCATGAATCAGCGTCAGGCCCTGATCGGTCGTCACTCGCTGGGGATGGCCAGGGCTGAGATTGCTGAGGTGCTTGATACGACCGAGGGGTACGTCGCGATCCTGCTGCACCGGGGCAGTCGGCTGGCCCGTGAGATGACCGCGCTCGTCCACGGCGTGGCCATTCTCGGGTTTATCCGTTTCCGTCGCCTGGCTGCCTGGGGGCAAGGACAGGATGCGGTTGGCGCGAGCGTGCCGGCCCTGATCATGGCAGCGACCCTCGTGCTCGCCCCCGTAGGCGGCGCGGTCGCTGGTGACTCGGCCTCGACGAGCGACAGTGTTGTGGCAAGTCTTGCCCGCGAGCGGGTGATGGACGCGGCTCTGGACCGCGGCCCGGATATCTCGTTGCCGCCGGGGAGCACTCCTAGCGAGCCGAGCACGGCGATCGATGCTCCTGTCGCAGACGCTGTTGCGGATGAGCGCTCCGGCCAGCAGCCGAGCGGCCTTGTCCCAGAGACGTCGATCCCGGCAACCGATCACGGCGTTGGTGACCAGTGGACCGAGGACCCGGACTACCGGTACGACGTCACGGTCGCGGAGGTCACCGTCGCCGAGCTCGACGTCGACGACGAGCCGGAGCAGGAGGCGGCCCACGACACGTCGTGCGATCTGCTTGGACCGGGCGAGGTCGCCGGATGCAGCCGTTCCACGGGAGTCGATGGCTGACCGGAGTCGCACGGACGTTTGATAACGCGGACGCCGTGGATGACCTAGTGGTCGTGAGCCCCGACGGCGTCGAGCCCCGAGAGTGGTCCCATGCATCATCCGTACACCACGATCGATCCACCATCCGTCCGCCGCGCAGGCCTCGCCTTCCCGGTCGAGAGCGGCGGTGGGACGTGAGCGTGGATCTCTTGATGGACGCGACGGCCGCGCTGCTGCTCCGGTCGTCGCCGAACGCTGCGCGCGACCTGGCGCGTAGGACGGACCTGCCCGGTCTGGATGTCCGGCTGTGGGCAACGGCGATCGACGCGCGTGCCCAGGCTGCGAACACCGTCGTCACAGGGGCCTCGTCAGCCACCGCGTCCACGGCTGGCGACGGCGTCGAGCTGGCTACCGCGGTCCTCCAGGCCACGGAGGATCGCGGAGACACCTGGCTCACCACCCTTGCACGAATCGAGGCAGCGTCCGTGCTGTCCGACAGTGAGGTCCTTGCGCATTCGGCCAGCGTGGCGGACTCCCTGTCCGAGCCGTCAGGCAGCCACGTCCATCAGTACGTCGCATGGAAAACCCGAGCCGTGGCTCCACGTCGATCGTGGCTGACAGCAACGCCGGCCGCCGTCGGGAGCGTGTCCGCCGCGTTGGAAGCGCTGGTGGCCGCTTCCCGGCGGGGCGATCTGCAGACGCTCACGCTCGGACTCCACGGGTCTGCTGCCGGGCTCGCCGACCAGCTACTGCGCGAGGAGCTGGCCGCGTCCTTCGACCGAGGGGCCGCGCCACGGGAGTTGCTGCGACCCGCGGCCGCCCTCCTCGCACGCGCGCCAGCCTCCACGGTCGAGGACCGACACCTGCAGGCTCTCCAGGATGTGTTCCCCCTCGCTGTCGTCGGTGAGGGCCTGTACGACACGGCGGACGGGGCATGCCCAATCGGCCCGGTGCTCTGCGCAGCGTCGTCCGCGCTCGCCCGCATCGCGGCGAGCGACCTCGACCGGGTCGCCGACACGCTGACGGGCACTGCGCTGCTGCTCGCGCTCGCCGCCACGAAAGCAGGCGCCCTTGACGATGAGTTGGCCGGCGCATGCACGTGGGTGCTCCGTGCGGCGGACACACCGAGCGATCCGGGCCGGGCGGCCCTCCTCACGGAGCTGGGCCGTTTGCTCGAGCCGGCTCGGACCGACGGCGCGCGCCCACACGGCCGACCACGGGTCGTCTAGCAGTGCCTCACGGCGGCATTCTGGAGCTCCGTCGATGCTGGCGGTGACGCAGCCCCGAGCGTCTGTCGCTTGCTCTGACGTCCGGGATGCTCCCAAGCACCGACTCGCGGGTTGGGGTTTGGGTTCCCGCGTGTCAGCAGTCCGCCCAGTTGCCGGAGGGGCAGGTGATGCCCTCCGTGAGCCAGAGGGCGATCGCGCCGGACTTCGTGCCGCCGAGCGTGTTGGCCTGCCGGACCTGGTAGCCGAGGTACTGCGGGCCGACGGCGTCGAGGTTCGACGATCCTCGGAACCGGTAGGACTCGTTGACGAAGACGTCGGGCACGAGCACCGGGGTTGTGCTGGAGTGTGTGTCGACCTCGTCGCAGCCCCGCGGGTGGTCTGCCGGGTCCGGGGACGAGGTCTGCGAGTTGAATCCGGGGTACGCGCATCCGACCACGAAGCCGGTGCTGGGGGAGAGGTTGTCCACGGGTCCGCCCTGCCGCGACTCCCACACCCCGATTGTTGCGTAGCCGAGTCGGCCCTGGCCGCCAATCTCGTGGGTCTCGCCACTGAACCGCTGCACGCACAACGGGGTGAGGCATTCGGGTACGAGGTACTTCTGCACGCCGTCCACGATCCCGGTGGTGCTCACGCGGACATGGCCCACGGCGCCCACAATCGCGACGGAGGCTTCTACAGGCCCGTCGGACGCGATGTACAGCTCGAAGGTGCCCCCACCGAGCGGGCACGGGATATCGGTGCCGTCATCCTCGACGCACCCACCCGACGCAATCTTGATGTCCGGCGTCTCCCCGAACGCGCCGGAGTCCGCGAACACCGCGTCGCGGATGACGCTCGTGGAAAAGAAGCAGAACTCGCAGAACGCGAGGTGCTCTGGCTGGCGGAGCATGACCCGTGCTGTCGTCGTCTGTGGGCCCAGCTCCATCGTGAGGGCACCGGCGTCGAGTCCCGCACCCTCCGGGAGCTCGAGCAAGATCCCGGTGACTCCGCCCTCGCTGGCAATCACGGTGGTCGCGCCTGCCTGGACCGGCGTCGCGGTTCCAGCCGGCGACGCTGCCGGCGCGGCGGCCACCAGCAGCGGCATCGTCGCGGCGGTGAACAGCGCGAGCCATCGGCCTCGTCGGGTCGT
>CBDTZB010000037.1:0-10858 GCA_965364795.1 uncultured Nocardioides sp. | reverse complement strand
GGAGATTGGGTGCTGCGGTGTTCTACTGGTTCTTGAAGTGGGTCGCGCTCGGTCCCCTCCTACGTGTCGTGTTTCGACCGCAGACCGAGGGCGCTGAAAACGTCCCGGAAACTGGTCCGGCGATTTTGGCGAGCAACCACCTGTCCTACGCCGACTGGCTGTTCATGCCGCTGACTCTGACGCGCCGGGTCACGTTCGTGGCCAAAGCCGAATACTTCACGACTCCCGGAGTCAAGGGCTGGTTCCAGAAGCAGTTCTTTTCTGGCAGCGGACAAGTTCCTATCGACCGGGCCGGTGCTGATGCCGCCGCGGGCGCAATGATCGCCGCCAAGCGGGTCCTGGGGGAGGGCGACCTCTTCGGGATCTACCCCGAGGGCACCCGCAGTCACAACGGCAAGCTCTACCGCGGCAAGACCGGAGTGGCCAGGCTCGCCCTGGAGACCGGCGTCCCCGTGATCCCTGTGGCAGTCGTCGGCACCGACGTGGTGGCCCCTCCAGGCAAAACCTTCGGCAGTTTTACTCGACCTGTCGTGCGCTTCGGCAAGCCTTTGGATTTCTCGCGGTACGCCGGGATGGAGAACGACCGCTACATCCTGCGGTCGATCACCGACGAGATCATGTACGAAATCATGCGCCTCTCCGGCCAGGAGTACGTCGACAAGTACGCCTCGCGTGCCAAGGAAGACGACAAGCAGGCCGAGGCGGCCGCAAAGGCCAAGGCCGACTCCGCCGCCGAGCACCAGCAAGCGTCCTGACCCACCCATGAGCCAGCGGTGAACGAGCCGATGGGTGTGAGCGGGAGCCCCAATCCACTGCGGGCATCCCTCGCTGTCGAGGACCGCCTTTTTCGCGCCCTTGCGGTGGTGCGCGTGGTGACCCTGGTCAATGCGATCGCCGTCAACATCTACGGCTTCGACACCTTCACCCGGCCCACGGTGGGGGTGGCAGCCCTCGGGGTGATGGTGGTCTGGACCGTGGTGGTCACCTATCTCTACCGGGTGCCGCACCGCCGCTCGCTGCCGCTATTGATCATCGACCTAGCGGTTGCGCTGACCCTGCTCGCGATCTCGCCGCTGGCGAAGGGTGCCGACTTCGAGGCCATGATCCCCGGGTTCTGGGTGATGAGTGCCCTGTTCGCCTGGGCCATCCGGTTCCATTGGCAGGGAGGGCTCCTCGCCGCAGTGCTGCTGGGAGCGGTCGACCTCGTCACTCGGGCCGAGATCACCCAGACCAACTACGGCAACGTCTTCTTGCTCATGATTGGTGGTCCCGTCGTCGGTTTCATGGCGGCATCGTTGAAGGAGATGGCAGCCGAGCGCGACGTGGCTCAGACCGCCGCAGCCACCGCGACCGAGCGAGCCCGGTTGGCGCGGGCCGTCCACGACGGCGTCCTCCAGGTCCTGGCCCTGACCCAACGTCGAGGAGCCGAGATGGGCGGAGACGCCGCCGAGTTGGGACGCCTGGCCGGCGAGCAGGAGGCGGCCCTGCGGACCTTGATCCGATCGCAGGACGCTTTCGCCCCCACCCTGCGCGGAACGGCTGACCTGGCCGCGGCAGTAGCCCGGCTTCCCGTCCACCGGGCAGTGACGATCTCGACTCCCGCCACGACCGTGGAGACCGACGCGCATCGGGTCCAGGAGGTGGTCGCGGTGATCTCGGCGTGTCTGGACAACGTGGCGCGGCACGTGGGCGAACAGGCCCCGGTCTGGGTCCTGCTGGAGGCTTGGGAGGACCGCGTGGAGATCTCCGTGCGCGACGAAGGGCCGGGGATCGCGGAAGGCAGACTCGACGAGGCTGCCGAGGAAGGACGCCTCGGTGTCACCCAGTCCATCCAGGGCCGCATCGAGGACCTCGGCGGCTCAGCACGACTGCACACCGACGCGACCGGAACCGAATGGGAGTTCGTCGTGCCACTCTCCTCAGTCGGGGACCTCCCATGACCATCCACAACACCCACCCCTTCGCCGATGCCGAGCCCGATCCGGTGCGCCGACTCCGGGGCCGACTGGGCGGCACCGTGACGCTGTGGACCGCCGGACAGGACGCAGACCGGGTGGGTCTGACGGTCACCTCGCTGATGGTGGCCCATGGCGAACCTGCTCGGCTCCTGGTGCTGCTGGATCCGATCTCGGACCTCGCCGAGGCGCTGGGCGTGGGCGACCGTGCCGTCGTACAGACCCTCGACTGGCCGCACCGCGATCTCGCCGATGCTTTCGCCGGGACCGCTCCAGCGCCGGGGGGACCGTTCCGACAGGCTTCCTTCGTCGACACCGAGTGGGGCCCGCGCCTTGACCCGGTGGGGGCCTGGGCCGGGGTGACGGTGGAGAGCATCGGCGAGGTCGGCTGGTCCTCTCTGCTCACGTGCCTCGTGGAGGAGATCGAGGTGGGTGGCGATGCGGCGCCGATGATCCATCGCCGCGGTCGCTACGTGAGGCTCGGTTAGGGTCCACGAATGACCGACACCCCTCCGATCAGCGTGATGGTGGTCGACGACCACCCGATGTGGCGAGACGCCGTGGAACGCGACCTGATGGCTGCTGGGTTGGACGTGGTCGCCGTGGCGTCGGACGGGCATCAGGCTCTCGCTCGGTTTCCCGCGGCTCGGCCACGCGTCGTCGTCCTCGACCTCCAGATTCCTGGACCCAACGGCGTCGAGGTGACCGCCGAGGTGCTGCGCGCGGACCCCTCTGCGCGGGTGCTGATCCTGTCCGCCTCCGGGGAGCAGGACGACGTCCTGGAGGCGGTGAAGGCCGGAGCGACCGGCTACCTGGTCAAATCGGCCTCCAAGGAGGAGCTCGTCGACGCCGTACGCCGGGTGGCCGCAGGGGACACCGTGTTCACCCCCGGGTTGGCAGGTCTGGTCCTCGGTGAGTTCCGCCGGATGGCGACCCCGGAGGTCCGAGGCGCCGACACCCCGCTGCACGAGGAACTCACCGAACGCGAGACCGAGGTGCTCCGGATGGTCGCCAAGGGATTGTCCTACAAACAGATCGCCGAGCGTCTGGTGCTCTCGCACCGCACCGTCCAGAACCACGTGCAGAACACCCTGCGAAAGCTTCAGATGCACAATCGCGTCGAGCTCACCCGCTACGCCATTGAGCAGGGCCTGGACGAGGACGACCAGTGACCGCCCGATGAACGACCTATGAGCGCCCCGACGCTTCTGGAGATCGCGGATGAGTTGTACTCCGAGACGCCGGCCGACTTCACCGCCGCACGCGACGTACGAGTCAAGGAACTGAAGGGCACCGACCTCGCGAGGCAGGTCAAGGCCCTGCGCAAGCCCTCGGTGGCGGCCTGGGTGGTCAACCTGCTCGTTCGCCGCGACCCGGATCAGGTGGATCAGTTGTTGGCCGTGGGGGAGAGCTTGCGTGCTGCGCAGGAGTCGATGTCAGCGGACCAACTTCGCGCCCTGACCAAGCAGCGTCGACAGGTGACCGCAGCGGTGACCGTCCAAGCGCGTGGGTTGGCCTCTGAAGCGGGCGCTCGGGTGTCAGAGTCGGTGGCCGACCAGATCGAAACGACCCTCACTGCCGCCATGGTGGATGTCGAGTGTGCCCGGGCGGTGCGCAGTGGGCTGCTGGTTCGATCGCTCCAAGCCACCGGCGTCGATACTGCCGAGGTCGCCGAGGCGGTCGCCTGCCCCGAAGCGCTGGGCTTCGCCGCCACTCCTCGCGAATCCGCGCCGGCCGAGGCTCCTACTGGCCGGCCCGGACTGCATGTGGTGCCTGACCCCGAGGCCCGGGCGAAAGCGCTGGCCGCAGCCCAACGAGTTTTCGAAGCAGCCCAGGACGAGGTGGACCGGGCGGAGGCGGAACGCGAGGAGTTGAACGGTGAAATCTCGGATCTCGAGGCGCGAGGACTTCAGATCCAGGCCGAGATCGACGAGATCAAACGTCGCCTCTCAGGTCTGGAGGAGAGCCTCGACGACGTGGACGAGGAACTCCTCGAGGCCGAAGAGGTGCGCATCGCCGGCGACGCGGCCTTGGTGCGCCTGATCCGCGAGCGGGACGAGGCCCAACGCGCGGTCGACAAACTGGGGTAGTCCCTGACGCATGTGCGAGCCCGTCTGGCGTGTCGTCGCACAAACGTCAGGGACTATCGCGGTGTTAGACCTCGGCCCAACCTTTGGAGCGGCGTACGGCGTCACTCCAGCGGGCGTGGGCGGCGTCAGCGTTGCTCCGGGAGTCCGGGTCGGCCGAGGGGGTGAAGGCCCGATCGAGGCTCCAGGTCTCGCGCAGATCGTCCGTGGAGTCCCAGACCCCGGTGCCCAGTCCGGCCAGGAAGGCGGCCCCCAGGGCGGTGGTCTCGACGAGTTTGGGACGTTCCACGGTGACGCCGACCTGGTCGGCCTGAATCTGGCAGAGCAGGTCATTGCTCGCAGCACCGCCGTCGACGCGTAGCGAGCAGGCTTCCGAGTCGCCCTCGCCCCAACCGGGCATCGTCTCCAGCACGTCGCGCACCTCGAAGGCGATGGCCTCCAATGTGGCCCGCACGATGTGGGCGCGGGTCGTGCCCCGAGTCAGCCCGATGATCATGCCGCGGGCGTGGGGATCCCAGTGCGGGGCTCCCAGGCCAGTCAGCGCCGGGACGAAGACGACGCCTTCGGAGTCCGGGACGGTGCGGGCGATGGCCTCGGTCTCGGCGGCCGATCCCACGATCTGAAGCCCGTCTCGCAGCCACTGAACGGCCGCACCCGTCACGAAGATGGCGCCTTCGAGGGCGTAGGTCAGCTCACCGGAGGGAGAGCGCCAGGCGGCGGTGCTGAGGAGCCCGGCGTCCGAGCGCTCCAGGGTGGTGCCGGTGTTGGTCAAGATGAAGGATCCAGTGCCGTAGGTGCACTTGGCATCGCCCACGTCGAAGCACGTCTGGCCGAACAGTGCGGCTTGCTGATCCCCGGCGATCCCCGCGATGGGCAACTCCAGACCGCAGAAGGACCTCGGGTCGCTGGTGGCGATGTCGCCCCAGTTGGGCACGAGTTCAGGCAGGGCGTCGCGAGGAACCCCGAACAGGCTGCAGAGCTCGTCGGACCAGTCGCCCTCGACGAGGTCAAAGAGCAGGGTGCGCGAGGCGTTGGAGACGTCGGTGACGTGCCAGGTGCCCCGGGTCATCCGGGCGATGAGATAGGAGTCGACGGTGCCGACGGCGTACCGCCCGGACTGCACGAGGTCCCAGGTGCGGGGCTCGTGCTCGGCCAACCACATGAGCTTGGTCCCGGAGAAGTACGGGTCGAGCCGCAGGCCCGTGAGGTCGCGGACCCGGTCCTCGTGGCCCTCATCGCGTAAGCGCGCGCAGATGTCAGCGGTACGCCGGTCCTGCCAGACGATCGCCCGGCGTGGGGACCCGAGGGTCTCCCGGTCCCACAGCAACACGGTCTCGCGCTGGTTGGTGATCCCGATTCCGCGCAGGAGCGAGGTGTTACAACTCGCGAGGGCTTCCCTAGTCGCTTGCAGGGTGGCCTGCCAGATCTCCTCGGGGGCGTGCTCGACCCAGCCGGGCTTCGGGAAGTGTTGGGCGAACTCCTGGTAGCCGCGGGCCAGGATCTGCCCGGAATCGCTGACCACGACGGCGGTCACGCCAGTCGTGCCGGCGTCGATGGCCAGGACACTGCTGTTGGGGGTCTGGTCGCTCATCTCATGCTCCTCCGCGCGTCACGAACTCAAGGACCTGTTGATCGATCCAGCTCAGATCGTCGGCCACCCGCATCTCGTAGTTGTTCATCGCCACCCAGGTGCGGAAGTCGCCGGCACCTTCGATGGCGGCGAAGCTCTCCAGGTCCTTGAGCAGCGCCTGGCTGACCTGCACCTTCTCCTCGTCGGTCGAGCCGGTCAGATAGAGCGTGTTCAGGTTGAGAAGGCGGGCCAGTTCGGGGATCGGTGCGGTGTGGTCGTCGACGCGGAGGTCGACGTCGATGTCGTCGCCCCCGTCGTAGCCGGCCTCGTCCTTCACGATCAGTAGTGCAGCCGATTGACGACCGCGGACATCGCCCCCGGCCTCGTCTCCGGCGGTCAGAGCATCAAGCAGGCGTCGAGCGAAGGGGGCGTCTGCGCCGGCCGCCCAAGCCGACTCCATGGCGGAGATAACCTCGGGCCCGACCAGGCAGTTGCCCTGGATGGCGTATCCCTCGCCGGTGAGGCCGCCGGCCCAGGTGACGCAGTGGGCGCCGGTGTGGGTGGCAGCGTTGCCTTCCAGGTCGACGATGCCGACCTGTCGTTGGTTGTGGCCGTCGTCCTCCTCGAGCAGGCGGTCTAAGGCCACCTGGGCGGTGGCTCCTTCGTCGAGGTGGGCCAGGGCCAATCCCTTGTAGGCCACGTTCGCGTGGGCCTGGGTGGCGATGGCGCCGAGCCCAGCGACGGCGGCGGGAACGACCGAACCCACAGCGAGGAACTTCGAGGCGACGGCCACCCCCCAGGACTCACCGTCGGCGGAACGGGCCACGATCGAGAAGGTCATGCGCCCGACCCTATAGCCGTCAGCCGCTGGAGGCAGTTGACTAGGGTCGCGAACCACATCCACCCGTTCAACCAAGGTCGGCTTCCAAGAGCGAAGCCCACCAGGAGGCCCCTATGCGCGTCGGAATTCTCACCGGAGGTGGCGACTGCCCCGGACTCAACGCTGTGATCCGGGCGGTGGTCCGCAAGGGCGTCACCGAACACGGCATGGAGTTCATCGGCTTCCGAGACGGCTGGCGTGGGCCGATGGAGGGTTTGACCATGCCGTTGGGAATCCCAGAAACCCGCGACATCCTGACCCGCGGTGGCACCGTGCTGGGCTCTTCTCGCACCAACCCCTTCTCGGTCGAGGGTGGTGTCGAGCAGATCAAGGCCACCTTCAAGACGTTGGGGATCGACGCGCTCGTGGCGATCGGCGGCGAGGACACCTTGGGAGTAGCCACGAAACTCACCGAAGCGGGGGTGAGCGTGGTCGGTGTTCCCAAGACGATCGACAACGACCTCTCGGGCACCGACTTCACCTTCGGCTTCGATACCGCGGTGCAGATCGCCACCGATTCCATCGACCGTCTGCACACGACCGCGGATTCCCATCACCGTGCGCTGGTGGTGGAGGTGATGGGCCGGCACGCGGGGTGGATCGCCCTGCACTCCGGGCTCGCCGGGGGAGCCAACGTCGTGCTCATTCCGGAGCAGCCCTTCGACATCGAGGAGGTCTGCCGTCACATCGAGACGTGTTTCGAGAGTGGGAAGGCTCCGTTGGTCGTCACCTCCGAGGGCGCCGTACCTATCGAAACCGGGGATGGCCACGGCATGACTTTGGTGTCCGGGGAGAAAGACGCCTTCGGGCACGTCCGCCTCGGCGGCATCGCCGACCGGCTCGCCTCGGAGATCGAGCAGCGCACCGGCCACGAGACGCGCTCTGTGGTCCTGGGGCATCTCCAGCGCGGGGGGACGCCCACCGCGTTCGACCGGTGGCTCGCCACGCGCTTCGGACTGGAGGCAGCCGACGCCGTGGCCGAGGGCGACTTCGGAACGATGATGGCTCTGCGGGGCAAGGACATCGTCAGGGTCCCCCTCAGCGAGGGCACCGGCGAACTCAAGGTTGTCAGCCCGGAGGAGTATGCCGACGCGCAGGTCTTCTTCGGCTGAGGTGGCGTCACCATTGCTACATGCCGTGATCGAATACAGCCACGAGGTGGGGTCGCGCCGGACCCATCGTCCGGGTCGGGTCATCGGGAGAACACATGAGCGCCCCTGTGGAGCGTGAGCAGGACCAGTCGGAAGCGCCTGCCCTCAAGCGAGTCATTGGGCCTCGTTTGCTGCTGTTGTTCATCGTGGGCGACATCCTGGGCGCCGGGGTCTACGCGGTCACCGGAGACATCGCCGCCCAGGTGGGCGGAATCGCTTGGCTCCCCTTCATCGTGGCGTTCGCAGTGGCCACGCTGACGGCCTTCTCCTACGTCGAGTTGGTCACGAAGTACCCGAAGGCGGCCGGGGCGGCGCTGTACACCCACAAGGCGTTCGGCATCCACTTCGTCACCTTCCTGGTGGCCTTCGCGGTGGTGAGTTCGGGGATTACCAGCGCGTCGACCTCCTCGGGACTGCTGGCCGAGAACCTGCTGATCGGCCTGGATGGTTTCCTTCCCGGCATCCCCACCGGAGAGACTGCGTCCTTGGTGACCGCGCTGGTGTTCATGCTGCTCCTGGCTGCGATCAACCTGCGCGGCGTGGGCGAGAGCTTGAAGTTCAACGTCGTTCTCACCCTCGTTGAGATCTCGGCTCTGGCAATCGTCATCGGTATCGGGTTCTTCGTGGTGGCGGGCGGTGACTCCGACATCGGTCGCATCACCGTCTTCGAGAGCCCCGACGACAAGGGTCTCTTCGCGGCCGTCACCATCGCCACGGCGATCGCGTTCTTCTCGATGGTCGGGTTCGAGGACTCGGTCAACATGGTGGAGGAGACCCAGAATCCTGAAGCCATCTTCCCGCGCATCATGTTCACCGGGCTGGGAATCGCGGTGTTCGCATACGTGTTGGTGGCGATCTCGGTGATCGCCGTCATTCCCGCCGGTGACATCGCGAACCCTCAAAACCCCGACGCCGGCATCCTGCTCGATGTGGTGCGGATCGGGGCTCCCGGCATCCCGATCGACAAGGTCTTCCCGTTCTTGACGATCTTCGCCGTCGCCAACACCGCCCTGATCAACATGCTGATGGCCAGCCGACTCATCTACGGGATGGCCCAGCAGGGCGTCCTGCCTCGCAGCCTGGGCAAGGTTCTACCGGGGCGACGGTCGCCCTGGACGGCCATCATGTTCACCACTGGCCTCGCTCTAGGCCTGATCACGGTGGTGCGTCTGCAGTCCGAATCCAGCGTCGTGGAGTCACTCGCCGGGACCACGGCGCTGCTCCTGCTGGGCGTCTTCACCGTGGTGAACGTCGGCTGTTTGGTGCTCAGGCGCGAGGAGACGGGGCGAGGGTTTCGCGCCCCGACGCTGATCCCGGTGCTGGGGGCGGTCACCTCGGCCCTCCTCCTGGGCCCCTGGGCCCGGTCGCCGGAGGATTACATCCAATACAAGATCGCCGCCGGACTGTTGGGTCTTGGGGTCCTGCTCTGGGGGATCACTTGGGTAGCGAGTCGTCGCCTGGGCGGTCCACGAGCCGGTTTCCATGATGTGGATCAGCTCGGGGAGTAGGAGGTATCGCGGTTCCCAGACGTGAGGTGGCCCATCCTCCCTTTCGGACCGAGTTCGGGCCTGCCGGGGCTCCGCGTAGGCTTGACCGGTGACCTTCCCCGACCTCGCTGACCTGCACGCGCTCGGACCGGCCCAGCAGCCGACGTACCCCGACTCTGCGGCGGTGGACGCTGCCGTGAAGACCCTGCGCCGGATGCCACCCTTGGTCTTTGCTGGGGAGTGCGACGAGTTGAAGGAAAAACTGGCCGCTGTCACGCGCGGTGAGGCGTTCCTTCTGCAAGGCGGCGACTGCGCGGAGACCCTCGAGGGCGTGACCGCTGACAACGTGCGCAACAAACTGCGCGTGCTGCTGCAGATGGCGGTCGTGCTGACGTACGCCGCCTCCGTGCCGGTGGTGAAGCTGGGTCGGTTGGCCGGCCAGTACGCCAAGCCGCGCAGCTCGGACTTCGAAACCCGGGGCGACATCACCCTGCCGGCGTACCGCGGCGACGCGGTCAACGGCTACCCCTTCACCGAGGCGTCGCGGGTCCCCGACCCGCATCGTCTCGTCGACGTCTACAACGCCAGCGCCGCAACGCTCAACCTGGTTCGGGCCTTCACCACCGGTGGGTACGCCGACCTGCGTCAGGTCCACACCTGGAACACCGACTTCGTGCGGGACTCTGTGGCCGGTCAGCGTTACGAGCTGCTAGCTCGTGAGATCGACAAGGCTCTGGCCTTCATGTCGGCGATCGGTGCCGACCCCGACGAGTTCCACCGGGTTGACTTCCACTCCTCGCACGAGGCGTTGATCCTCGAGTACGAACACGCCCTGACCCGCATCGACTCTCGCACCGACCTGCCCTACGACGTGTCGAGCCACTTCGTCTGGATCGGTGAACGCACCCGCCAGCTCGACGGCGCCCACGTCGAGATGCTCAGCCACATCCAGAACCCGATTGGGGTCAAGCTCGGCCCCACGACGACCCCCGACGACGCCCTCGCCCTGGCCGCGAAGCTGAACCCGGCCAACGAGCCTGGCCGGCTCACCTTCATTACCCGGTTCGGTGCCAACAAGATCCGTGAGGGTCTGCCGAATCTTGTCGAGAAGGTCGCTGCTTCTGGCGCCCAGGTGGCGTGGGTGTGCGACCCGATGCACGGCAACACCTTCGAAGCGTCCTCGGGATACAAGACTCGCCGTTTCGATGACGTCATCGAAGAGGTCCAGGGCTTCTTCGACGTCCATCGCGCCGCAGGCACCTGGCCCGGTGGGGTCCACATCGAACTCACCGGCGACGACGTCACCGAATGCGTCGGCGGTGGCGAGGACCTCACGGACCTCGACCTGTCCTCGCGATACGAGTCGGTGTGCGACCCGCGCCTGAACCGCGTGCAGTCCCTGGAACTCTCGTTCCTGGTAGCCGAGATGCTGCGCAAGGCCTGAGGTAGTGACCCTGCCAGTTGACCTTCGGTCGGACACCTTGACCGCTCCGACCTCGGCGATGCGAGCGGCCATGGCCGCGGCAGAGGTCGGCGACGACGTCTACGCCGAGGACCCGACCACGAACACGCTCGAGGAGCGAGTGGCGGAGTTGTTCGGCCACGAGGCAGCCCTGTTCACGCCGACCGGTTCGCTGGGCAACGTGCTCGCCGTACGCTCCCTGGTCCAGCCGGGCCAAGAGGTGCTCTGCGAATCGCGCGCCCACATCGCCCGCGCCGCGTTGGGGG
>CBDTZB010000036.1:0-10983 GCA_965364795.1 uncultured Nocardioides sp. | reverse complement strand
GGGCAAGATCTTCTGCCTCGTCGAGGCTCCCGATGCGGAGGCCGCGAACGCCGTACACCGTGAAGCCCACGGCATGGTCGCCGACGAGATCTACAGCGTCAGCGAGTTCGCCTGAAAGACGCTGGCCGTCGCTGGGGTGCATTCAGCACACGGGGCAGGTTCGGGAGCCACGACTTCCGAACCTCTCGGTGTGTCATGGTGGGTAGATGGCCTGCTGGGCGTGCGCCCCGATGAATCCCTGGGCCGCGACGACGTATCCACGGAGCCGCGGGACTAGGTCGGGCCCATGACCACCGCAGGCCTTGCGGTCCGTCTGCTGGGTCGACCGATCATCGAGCGGGCGGGCGAGGATTCTTATCGCGTGCGAAGCCGTAAGAGCTGGGCGCTTCTGGCGCTCCTCCTGCTTGGCGATCGGTCTCCGAACCGAAGTCACTTGGCGGGATTGCTGTTCGCCGAGGCCGATGACCCCCTCCGGGCGCTTCGCTGGAGTTTGGCCGAGATTCGACGATGCCTGGGCGAGGGCGGTTCTGTCGACGGTGATCCGGTCGTCCTTCGTCTTCCTGCAGATGCTGTCGTCGACGTTGTCGTGCTCACTCAAGGCTCGTGGGTCGACGCCATCGAGATGCCCGGACTTGGGGGTGTTCTGCTCGACGGTGTGACGGTGCGCGGTGCACCGGCATTCGAGTCCTGGCTGCTTTCGGAGCGCAGGCGATTGGCAGCGGCGTCCGAGGCCATCTTTCACGAGGCCGCGGTCGGCCTAGACGCCGACGGGGCGCTCGAACGCGCTCGAGGTTTCGCCGTCCGCGCGGCCGAGATGGCTCCGCTCGATGAAAACCACCAGGCACTACTAATCCGGCTCTACCGTCACTCCGGCGACGACGAAGCAGCCGAACAGCAGGACGCCGCTTTTACCCATCTTCTCCGAGCCGAGTTGGGTGTGAAGCCAGGTGTGGCGGTCGAGGCTGCATTCCGGACACGGACTCCAGATCGCGAGGACCCCGCGACTGATGACTCTGTTGAGGCCGCCATCGAAGCGGGATCGGCGGCAGTCGCCGCAGGTGCAACCGAGCCAGGCGTCACCTCTCTGGTGCGCGCTGTCCGGCTAGCCGACGTTGCCGGAACAACGCGCCTGCGGGTTCAGTCGCGGCAGGTCCTCGCTGAGGCACTCGTGCACTCCCACGGCGGCATGGATGAGGAGGGTCTCGCTCATCTCCACAAGGCGGCCCGTCTGGCTATCGAGGATGGTGATGACACCTCTGCGGCTCAGGCGCGGGCAGAGATGGGGTACGTGAACTTTCTCCGCGGGCGATACGGCCGGGCCGAGTACTGGCTCGCTGATGCCCTCAGCCTGGCGGCTGATTCACCGGCGGTAATGGCCAAGGCCGCGGCGTACCTGGGGGCGGTGCACAGCGACCGGGGGAACTACCCGGAAGCCATGAGGCTGCTGGACCTGGCGAGGAGGCTTTCCCGCGAAGCCTCCGACTCCCGACGCGAGGCCTTTGCGCTCTCCTTGCAAGGACGTATCGATCTGATCTGCGGGCGCCTCGAACAGGCAACCGAACACCTCAACACGTCGGTCGAACTTGCCGAGAGTGATCACTGGCTCTGGTTCCTACCCTGGCCGCAGGCATGGCAAAGCGAAGTCCACCTCGCTCGCCACGACCACATCAGCGCAGCCGCAACGCTCGAGCAGGCGTTTGCCCGCGCCTGCCAGGTCGGCGACCCCTGCTGGGAGGGCGTGGCGGCGCGGGGGATGGCCCTGGTGGCCGAAGCGACGGGCGACACGGCCGGGGCGTTCGCCACCCTGCGCGACGCACGCACCCGCTGCAACAGGTTCACCGATCCGTACGTCTGGCTCGACGTGCACATTCTCGATGCTCTATGCGAGCTCGGTCTTAAGCACGACCACTCCGACACGCGTCTCTGGGTCGACACGATGCGCGAACTTGCCTCCCGAACACACATGAGGGAGATGACCGTGCGATCCCTGCTGCATTCGGCGGCACTTGGTGGAGCCGGAGACGGACCCGCTGCCGCGCTTCTTGCCGCCGAGATCGACAACCCGGAACTGGCGGCGTTGCTCTAGCTCGGGAGAGATCTAGAGCCCCTACGGTCCTGTGATCTCGAGGTCGTAGCCTTCGAGCCAGTCCTGAACGACGGCGATGTCGACCCGCTGGTACCCATCGATGTAGCGACAGTTGGAGGTGTAGCCGTAGCTGGTCACCCCGACGATCTTCCCGTCCAGGATCAACGGGCCGCCGGAGTCACCGAAGCAGGTGCCGCCAGTTCCGGCGTTGTCGTGCTCGTTGCCATTGGTCTGAAGGATTTGCGGGGTCAGCTTCTGTCCAGGCATGTCGACGTAGCGGCGCACGATCGGATAGCTCATCGGCGTCGGCTTCTGGGGGCCTGAGTCGGCTTTGCGAACCTCGGTGCCGTAACCGACGGCGCGGAACAGGGTGGAGCGCAGTTTCCGGCGCTGGATCTGGTCGAGGGTGCCGAGCGGGGCGATCTTGGTGATCTCAACGTTTAAGGGCGCCGGCTCCTCAAGGACGATCACGCCGACGTCGTTCCAGTTATCCATGTCGGTGAAGTCGGAGTACTGCGGGTGCGTGTCGCCGGTTCCGGCCAGGTAGCCAGCCTTGGTGATGTCAGCGGAGGTGTAGCCAGTGGAGGGGTTGGAGGCGGTGGGCAGATTCGACGGGGGTGCGTCAGCGATCTTCTTGTCGAACGTCACGGCGGTGAGTCCATCGACTCCGTCGGTGCAGTGGGCTGCAGTGAGCAGCACGGTCGGGCTGACGAGTGCGGCGGAGCACCGGTATCGGTTGCCGTCGTCGTAGAACACGATGAGGGCCACGCCCGAGTAGCGGTTGGCGGTGTCAACCGTCCCACCGGTACTCGCCGAAGCGGGACCGGTCGGCGCAATTAATGCCAACCCAAGGGCGGCGGCGGAAAAAACGGCGGCGAGACGTGGACGCAAGGAGACCTCCGAGAAGAGTGCGAGCAGTTGGGCCAGTTGAGCACGTCGGGGGTCGTGCTGGGAATACTTTCGACGCGAAGCTTTCAGAGGCGGAGTCTTCAGGGGCGGCGCCTAAAGCGTTGTCCTTCAGCTTGAGGACGCCTCGTAGATGTCGGCGATGGAGCCGTCTAACGCCGCTTCGAACTCCGCATCGCTCTGCTGGGCTGTCAAACCCTCGGTGAGGGCCCGGGAGAAACTGGCGATCACGCCAGGATTCCGACCGAGCCGGGCGTCCGCCTCTTCACGGGTGTAGCCGCCAGAGAGCGCGGCTACCCGCAGCACCCGCGGGTGCTGAACCAGGTCGCTGAGATCACCGTCCTGCTCGGGGAGGGTCAGCTTGAGCATCACTTCCTGCCCCTGGTCGAGTCCGTCGAGGTGCTTGAGCAGGGAGCTTTTGACCAACTCTTCCGCGCCCGTCTTTTGGGGGCTGTGGATGTCGACCTCCGGCTCGATGATCGGCACGAGGCCAGCGGACAGGATCTGCCGGGCGACCTCGAACTGTTGAGCCACCACCGCCTCGACGCCTGCTGCGTCTGCGGTGAGCACCACTGAGCGCATCTTGGTTCCGAAGACACCGTGTTGCTTGGCCCTGGCGAGCACGGCTTCGAGCCCGGAGATCGGCTTCATCAGGCGGGCGCCATGAGCCTCGTCCTCCAACCCCTTGTCCACCTTGAGGAAGGGCACCACGCCCTTCACGGTCCACAGGTACTCCGCGGAGCCGATCTCTTCGATCTGTCGGTCCATGGTCTGTTCGAAGAGGATCGCCGCCAGAATGCGATCACCGCCGAACGCGGTGCTGGTGATGATGCGCGCACGCATCTGATGCACCAGATCGAACATCGCCGCGTCATCGTCGTACGCCGACTCATCGACGCCGTAGAGCCGCAAAGCCTTGGGCGTGCTGCCCCCGCTCTGGTCCAGGGCCGCGATGAAGCCCGTGCCGGTCTTGACCTTCTCGAGCATGTCCGTGTGCATGACGCGTCCTCCCGGTTGCGCGGCCCCGCCTCATACGGACCCGTTGCGCTGATGTCCTGACCTGAGACTCCCGGGCTGTCGGGTGGCTCGCGAGAGGCCTTGGTCCCGAATCGAGGGTCCACGTTGGGCGGGCCTGCTTCGACCGAGGGCACGACGCGCTGGGACCTTCGACTCTGGAGGCTGATCGCCCCGCACACGACAGTGGTGGCGGAACGATCGCAGGCGTCCTCGTGGGCGCACGGTATGCCCGAGAGGTGAGCGCGATGATGCAGTGCCCCCAATGCGGGACGCCGACGGCCGAGGGCGCCGCCTTCTGCCCCAACTGCGGAGCGGCCCTTGCTTCTCCGGAAACCACGCCACCACCGCCGACCCAGCCGATGCCCCAGGCACCACCCGCTCCGGTGGCCCCGCCGACCCGGCCGCCTCCACCCGGCCAGCCCCCGGGAATGCCGCCTCAGCAGTCCAAAACGGGTCTGTACGTCGGTCTCGGGGTCCTCGGATTCCTCGTACTGGTGTCGCTCCTCGGCGCAGGGCTGTTCCTCGGCTACCAGGCCCTCAATGATGATGAGCAGCTCGACGCGGCCCAAGACCCGACCGCCTCAGCGTCGGTGTCCCCGTCGCAGACGCCGGAGAGCAGTGAGCCCGCGGCGCCGACTGAGGCACCCACTGAGGCACCCACCGACGAGGGTGGATCGCCCAGCGACGTCGACCCGGGTTACGGGACACCGGACGAGGCCGTGAACGCCACTATGCCGTCGGGTTGGGTGCATAAGGTCCTGACGGACGAGGGGAACGTGCGCGAGTACCTCGTCGGGCCCCCGGCTAGCGAGTGGACCGACATCTATCGGGTCGAGGTCTACGCCGACGGGCTCTGGCACGTGTCCGAGATCAGTGAGGTCCCCGGCTTCGAAGAGGAAGCGATGAGCGAGGGCGAGGCGATCGACGTGGTCGGGCGGTTCGAGAACTTCATCAAGAACGACCAGCCCAATAAGGCGCAACGACTCACTATCGATCCCTTCAGATCGGACCCGGCGAGCGCGGGGTACAGCAACGGCGATCTGAGGTCATTCGAAGTGCTCAGCACCCGCGCCCTCGCAGACGGCACCTTCTGGGTCTACGTCGTGGAGCACTGGGTGTACGGCGATGAGGCCTATGAGTTCCATGTGGTTGAGACCGAACGGGGTCCGCGAATCAACGACGTCAAGCCTGCTTGAGCCACCCACGGCGGCGTCACTCTGGGCGGAGCACGCTTCCAAGCCCCGACCCGCAACCCCACAAGGGACCATTGATACGTCGACGGCGAGCGGGTGCCGCGCGCCGTTGACTGCGGCGCACGTCAAGGATCGTTAGCCTGGACCGGTGACGGACATGGATCAGATCAACGAACTGCTGACCGACTTCCCCGTGCGAGTGGAGATCCCGGTCGCCTGGGGCGACATGGATGCCATGGGGCACGTGAACAACGTCGTCTACTTCCGCTACTTCGAGACCGCGCGGATCACTGCCTTCTCTGAGCTCGGGTTGGGTGCCATCGAGCAGTCCGGCGATGTCGGACCGATCTTGCACTCGGCGAGCTGCCGGTTCCGGATCCCGCTGACCCACCCGGACACCGTGACGGTCGGCGCCCGGATCGGTGACATCAGCGACGACCGGTTCGTCATGCTCTATCGGGCGGTGAGCCACCGTCACGGTGCGGTCGCGGCAGACGGCGACTCGCTGATCGTCACCTTCTCTTACGCCACCAACACCAAGGCGCCGGTGTCGGAGGATCTGCGCGCGCGCCTGCTCGACCTGCGCGGAAACGCTGGGTAGTAACCGCCGCAGTAATGAAGATGAGGGTCGGCTTCTGCGGACCAGGTCCGCGGATCGACGACGTCGTGCCTGCTGCGGCTCTCGGATGGGACCGCACCGGCAGCGAGCGCGGCCGGCCACATGCCTGATTTGTCTGGTCGGACACCCGAGTTTCTAGGACCAGTCTCGTGCACGCTGGCCCTACAGTGACGTCCATGACAAGCATGCTGAGCGTCGCCGATCGCGGTGCACCGCACCCGCAGTTTCTCGAGTGCTTCACCGTCAAGCACTCCCTGGTGGGCCATCAGTTGCTCGAGTGGGAGGCGATCGCCGCCTTGGCGGGCCGCTTACCCGACGGGAGCATCGAGATTGGTGGCGACAAATCTGCGGTTGTCGCTGGTCTTAACTACGAGCGTCGGTTGCTCGAGGGTGACGCCGAGGCCGCTGTTCTCGCTCTCGAGAACCAGGAGCGCTCTCTGTACTTCTACGACGTCGAGACCGATCCCGAGATGGCGCCTCTGGTGAAGGACCTGATCAACAGTGGCATCTCGCTGCTAGGAGTCGACCGCTCGGACGTGACGTCCGAGGAGGGGTACCTGTTCATCTCGGGCGGCACGGCTGTGACCAGTGCCCACGTCGACCACGAGTGCAACTTCTTGCTGGTGACGTCCGGCAGGAAGCGCGTCTGGATCGCGCCCGTCGGCGATCCCGAAGGAGAGATCGCGCTCGAGGCCCTGCACTCGGGTCGTTATGGGAGCTGCGGGTCGAAGCCCGCTGGGATGGAGCTCTACGAGCTCGGCCCCGGCGACGGGATCTTTATTCCCCCGAGAGCTGCCCACTACGTTGAGAACGGGCCGGGACCGTGCACTGCGCTCTCCGTGGTCTTTCAGCACCAAATGACGAAGGACGAGGTCCCGGTCTATGCGTGGAACGCGCGTCTTCGACGGCTCGGGCTGTCGCCGAAGGCGCCTGGCACCTCGCCCCGTCGCGACCGGCTCAAGCGCGGCTCTTACACCTTGGCTCGCGCCGTCGTGAGCAAAGCGCGCGCTGTGCGTGGAGGTTCCACCTCCTGACCGTGCTCGGCTACGTCTGACGGCCATCAACGGCCGAATGCGCGGCCAACCCGAGCGCTCGCTCGGCCATTTCCTCAAGCAGGCCGTGCATGGAGGGGTCGGGCAGCAGGCTGCTGTGCGGCGTGGAGTTGATGAGCCCGAAGGTCGCGTGGGCCCGGGCGCGGGCCTGGTCGGCTGTGTAGGTGGGGTTGAGGCGCTGCAGCTGCTTCGCCCACAGATCGACGTACTCACGTTGCAGGGTGCGGACCTGCTCGCGGGCCTCGGGAGGTAGGGACTGCCAGTCGCGGTCTTGTACGACGATCAGCGCGCGTTGGTTCAGGGCGAAGTCGACATGCCAGTCGATAAGACCGCGCAGTGCACCAGCAGGACCGTCGGCTGCGGCCACCCGCTCGCGCCCCACCGCCAGAAGGCGCTCACTGATAGTGATAAGCATCTCGGCCAGGACCGCGTCTTTAGAGGCAAAGTGCTTGTAGAGGGCCGGCCCCGAGATGCCGCACGCGGCACCCAGATCCGAGACCGACACCCCGTGAAAGCCACGCGCAGCGAACAACTCCGCCGCGGTGGCCAGGATCTGGTGGCGGCGTGTCGGGGGTGGGAGCGGTGGACTGCTGGGCACAACCCCAGGTTAGCGGTCATTAACGTCATCTGGACTAGCCCGCAACGAGTGCGGTATTTGTTGACCCATGCGCCGCTACCTAGACGAGCACACAAATCCCCCCGTCTTCATCGGAGCGGTGACCAGCGTCATCGCCTTCCTGACGTGGGGTGTCGTCGCTCCCGCGAACATGGGGCGGGTCGCCGACAGCGTCCTGAGTTTCATCACCGGGAACTTCGAATGGCTCTACATCTTCGGAGCCTCCGGGTTCGTGATCTTCGTGCTCTACCTGATGTCCAGCCGCTACGGCTCGATCAAGTTGGGACCCAACGACTCGACGCCTGAGTACTCCAACCTCTCCTGGTTCGCGATGCTCTTCACTGCTGGCATGGGGATCGGGCTCGTCTTCTACGCCGTCAGCGAGCCGGTCTACCACTTCCTAAACCCTCCGACCGGTGACGGGGGAACCCCCCAAGCCGCGGCCAACGCGATGAACTACACCTTCTTCCACTGGGGCCTGCACCCTTGGGCGATCTACATCGTCCTGGCCACCTCGCTGGGGTACTTCTCCTTCCGCCGAGGCCTTCCGCTGCGCCCTGCCTCCGCGTTCTACTCCCTGATCGGCGACAAGATCTATGGCTGGCAGGGTGCGACCGTCGACATCCTTGCCGTCTTCGGGACGCTCTTCGGTCTCGCCACGTCGCTTGGTATCGGCGGCAAGCAGGTCGGTGCTGGGCTCAACGAACTCTTCGGCATCCCCAACACCACCACCACGCAGGTGCTGATCATCGCGGCCATCACCTCGGTGGCCGTGGTCTCGGTCATGCTCGGCATCGACAAGGGCATCCGGAACCTGTCGTTGGCCAACCTGTGGCTGGCCTTCGCCCTGCTCGTCTTCGTGTTCGTCTTCGGACCCACCGGTGACCTGATCAACGTGCTTGCCGCCAACGTCGGCACCTACGTCCAGACCCTGCCCAACCTCGGACTCCAGACCTTCCCCAACGGCGGGGAGCAGGCTCAGACCTGGCAGAACGGCTGGACCCTCTTCTACTGGGGCTGGTGGATCTCCTGGGCGCCCTTCGTCGGCATGTTCCTGGCCCGCATCTCCTACGGGCGCACCATCCGGTCCTTCATCGCCGGTGCCCTGCTGGCCCCCGTCGGTGCTTCGATGGTGTGGCTGACCGTTTTCGGTGACTCGGCCCTGCGCACCCTCCTCGACGACCCGGACAACGCGCTCAACGAGGCCGGCAACGTTCCCGAGAGCAGCCTGTTCGTGCTCTTCGACCAACTGCCCGTGGCTGGTTTCGTCGCCACCATCGCCTCGGTCCTCGTGATCGTCGTGGTCGTGCTCTTCTTCGCGACCTCTTCGGACTCGGGCTCCCTGGTCATCGACATCCTCACCAACGGTGGCGACCCGAACCCGATGTGGCAGCAGCGACTCTTCTGGGCCATCACCGAAGGTGCGGTGGCGGCCATGCTCCTGATCGCCAGTGCCGCCTCGGGTTCGGATGCTCTCAGCGCCCTGCAAGCCGCCTCTATCGCGGCTGGACTGCCGTTCTGTGTGGTGCTGATCTTCATGGCTGTCGGCCTGATGAAGGGGCTGCGCGAGGAGAAGATCGAACGTCCGGGCATCGTCGAGCCGCCCCCGCTGGCCGGGATGCGGGCCTACTCCCAGCGCAGCGCTGGGCCCCGCGCCGCCATGGAGGCGGAGGCCGAGGAGAAGGCGGACGCCAAGGCTGAGGCCAAGGCCGCCGAGGACTGATCCTCACCGATCCACACGATCAAACGACACGAGCGGCACGCTGAGCGATCAGCGTGCCGCTCGTTCGTAATTCCGAACCACGAAGTTCGCCTAATGGGGACGCGAAGTTCGCCTAATGAGGCGCCGAGGTTCGCCTGATGGGGCGCGTTACTTCAGGTAGGGGTTCATGGTCAGCGTCGGGTCCTGGCCCAGCGACAGCACCATCGCGACCTCGTCAGCCTCCGCTTCGGCTGCCCCCTCGGCGACTCGCACCGCTCGACGCTCGGCGGTCGGACGGAAGCCGAAGACGCTCGCGAAGCCGATCGCGCCAGGGTTGTCGGAGCCGGCCCAGAAGTAGAGCTGTCGGCATCCATCCGCGGCGGCCTTGTCGGCGGCGGTCTGCACCAGGCCCCGCGCGACGCGCTCGCCGCGAGCGCCGGGTGCGGTCCACAGCCCGAAGACCTCACCGGTCTCGGGGTCGTCGTTGTGCAGACCAAGACAGACCAGGCCCACCAGGTCACCCTTGCGTTCCGCGACCACCCGATCCGCACGGATCATTCGTTCACGCCAGTAGTCGTCGTCCTGCGCGGCCTCGTCTTCGAAGCGAGCGACGAACGCCTCGGGGGCGTCCTTGAGCGCAGCTAGGCGGACCGCGCGGTACAACTGCCATTCGTCCACGCCGAGCAAGCGAATCTCAATGTCAGGCATACCCCATCTTCACACATGTCTGGCTGGGCGGATTTCTCACGAAATTCGCCTGTTGGGGCTCCGAAGTACGCCGAATGGGGCACCGAGAGTTGCCTGATGGGGGTCGCACCCCCATCAGGCGAACCTCGCGTCCCCATTAGGCGAACTTCGCGTCCCCATCAGGCGAACTTCGTGGGGTGCCTAGGGTTGGGGGCATGAGTTCGGAGGCGTACGACGCGGTCGTCATCGGAGCTGGGGTCAGTGGCCTGGTCGCTGCGCGGCAGTTGGTGGCGGCCGGGCTCACCACCGTGGTCCTCGAGGCGCGGGATCGGGTGGGCGGACGGTTGTTGTCGATCGAACCCGCGGCCGGTGATGACGCTGGTGGTCGGGTCGACCTAGGAGCCTCCTGGTTCTGGCCGGGAGAGACGCGGGTGACGGCGTACATCGAGGAGTTGGGGCTGCCGTTCCACGATCAGTACCTCGCCGGGGACGCGCTCTACCACCAGCCCGGAGGCGCCCAACGGCTCTCCGGCAACCCCATCGACGTCGCCAGTTTCCGCTTCTCGGACGGTGCGCAGAGTCTCGCCGAAGCTTTGGTCGCCGACCTCCCGGGCGGGACGGTACGCCTCAACACCCCGGTCGCCATGGTGCGACCCGTCGACGACTGTCTCGAGGTGTCGTCGGTCGGTGACAGCGTGAGCGGGCGTCACGTCGTCCTAGCCCTGCCGCCGGGCCTGACCGCTGCCACTGTCGCGCTGCCGGGAATCGACCCGAGCCTCGCCCGGGTACTCGCCGACACCCCCGTTTGGATGGGCACGATCGCGAAGGTCGTCGTCGAGTTCGATCGCCCGTTCTGGCGCGAAGCCGGTCTTGCGGGGTCGGCCATCAGCCACCACGGTCCGATGCGGGAGGTCCACGACCTGGCCGGGCCGGACGGAGCGCCCGCCGCGATCTTCGGCTTTGTGCCCCTGGTGGCAGGCGCCGTGGTGCCGACCGAGGGTGCCATCCGCGACCAGGTCCGCGAACTGTTCGGTCCCGATGCCCCGGCCCCGACGCGCGTCACCGTCATGGACTGGAGCGCCGAGCCGTTCACGACCCCCAGCGG
>CBDTZB010000035.1:0-11051 GCA_965364795.1 uncultured Nocardioides sp. | reverse complement strand
GATCCTCGAGGAACTCGGCGAGCCGTTGTTGTCCTCGTCCCTGATCCTGCCGGGGGAGACCGAGCCGCGCACGATGGGTTGGGAGATCAAGGAGGAACTCGACCATGCTGTCGAGATCGTCGTGGAGGCAGGAGACACGCCTGCGGAACCCACCACGGTGATCGACTGGTCCGAGGGAACGCCCGAGGTACTGCGCCACGGGGCAGGCCCCGTCGACAGGTTTGAGTAGGCCAGTTGAGAAAGCCAGTCGAGAAGGTCGGTTGAGTTGGGCCGCGGGGCCAGCGTCAGACGATGCGGGTGTGCTCGGCCTGCTGGCGAATGAACAGCACGCCGAGGCTGAGCAGGTAGCCCACCACCAGCGCCACGCTGTGGTGGGAGAGGCCCGAAACGACGGCTTGCACCGACCCCACCTCGGGGCGGGCCAACGCCGATGGCTGGGCGATGGCCAACAAGATGAACAAGGACACCATCAGCAGCGGGGGCAGGACTCCTACGGTGAAGAAGTCGCGAGGACGAACCACCAGGGCCAGCACGATGCAGAGCAGAACGAAGCAGACGTCGAAGAGGACTCCGATGACGCCGGCCAGTGCCACATTCACTACGGCGGCGGTGAGCACCAAGGCGGCGCCCAACGCGATGACCTCTGATCCGGTCTCGCGTCCCTCTTCCCAGATCGTCCGGGTGTGGCTCACTGTGCCACCGTATGATCCTCGATCGGCTCCTCGTAGGAGCCACGCCCTACGGTGCGCAACTCCACCGAGCGCGGCGCGGGCAACTCATCGGTGGTCACGCCTAGATCGCTGAACCGTCGCGCAGCCACCAGCACCCGCGAGTCCAGGGACCCCATGGCTCGGTTGTAGTGCTCGACGGCGCTGTTCAGCGAGCGCCCAGCCTTGTCGAGGTGGCTGTTGAGGGTGCCCAGACGATGATGAAGATCGCGTCCGAGGCGCTGAATCTCCTGAGCCTGAGCGGTGAGCGCCTGCTGGCTCCACCCCTGGGCGACCGTACGCAACAGCGCGATGAGAGTGGTCGGCGAGGCCAGCACGACCTGGCGAGCCGCGGCGTACTCGATCAGGGTGTGGTCGTTTTCGAGAGCGACGGAGAGGAAGGAGTCGGCTGGCACGAAGAGGACCACGAACTCCGGGGTCGCCGCCAGCGAGCGCCAGTAGGCCTTGGTGCCGAGGTGATCGACGTGGGCCCTGACCTGTCGGGCGTGACGCTGCAGGTGAGTCTGACGTTGGGCGCGTTCGGTGTCGCTGTCCCCCTCGATGGCGGTGGCGTCGAGGAACGCGTCCAACGGCACCTTCGCGTCGATCACCACCTGACGGTCACCGGCGAGATGGACCACCACATCGGGGCGTTGTGCTCCGTCGTGGAGCGGGACCTGCTCGGCGAAGTCACACCGATCCACCAAACCGGCCACCTCGACCGACCGTCGCAAGTGCAACTCGCCCCACTGTCCACGCACGGTCGGCCGACGCAAGGCGCCGGCCAGCATGGAGGTCTCACGGCGGAGGGACTCGGTGGAGTGCCGCATGTGTTCGACCTGTTCGTGCAGTTGGCTCTGCCAGGTCACTCGCGTGTGCTCTAGGTCCCGCATCTGGTCCTGCAGCCGCTCCAGCCCCTCGCGAACGACTGCGTGATCCGCCGACCTCGCCTCGATCTCGGCCCGCTGAGCTCCATCTGCCGCGACGTCCCCTTCGCGCCCCTCCTCGTGAACCTGCAACCGGCCCTGGAGGTGGCCCTGGATCACGCCCCAGCGGTGGCCCAGGACGACTCCAACAGCGAGGGCGAGCAGGATGGCGCCGACTAGCAGCAGCGCGGGAAGTTGGTCCATGACCTCATGGTGACGGTCGCCACCGACAGTCCGGTTGAGGCTCGGTGTCTATCTCGACGAGTGAGGCACCACGAGACCGTGTTGCGCCACGTGCGCAAGGAGATCTGTGGGGCTCTGCGGCGAGGCGAGGTAGAACCCCTGGATGAGGTCGACCCCGAGGGAGCGAACGAGGTCGAACTGCTCCAGCGTCTCGACTCCCTCGGCGACCGACGTGAGATCGAGGTCGCCAAGCATGCGTGCGACGTGGCCGAGGAGCTTGCCTTGGTGCTTATCGCGGCCGGACATGTCCGACGTGCCTGAGACCAGACTCTGGTCGATCTTCACCCAGTGCCAAGCCCAGCTGTTCAGCAACGCGAAGGTGGAGAAGCCGGCCCCGAAGTCGTCCATGGCCAGTTCGATGCCCGAGTCACGCAACTCACCGGCCACCAACTCGTGGGCCGAGGAGAAGTTGCCAACCTGTCGTTCCGACACCTCCAAGACTAGATGCACCCCGGTGTTCTGCAGACGATCGGGCAACGACTCGAGCAGCCGGCTGTCCTGACGCAGTTGCTCGAACTCGATATTCACGCTCAGGGTGATCTCGCGCGCCGCTTGGTCCGACAGCATGGCCGCGGTCTCGATGGATTCCTGCACGACGATCTCGGTCAGCTCGTCGAGCAGTCTCAGACGGGAGGCCGAACCGACCAGCATCAGCGGAGAGACCGGGCCGAACTCGAGGTGGCGTCCTCTGACCAGCGCCTCCACACCGCAGATGGTCCGGTCACTGGCATTGACGATGGGTTGGAAGGCGACCTCGACCAGTTTCTGATCCAGCATCTCCCGCAGCATGGTGCGCTCGTCGTACCACCGCAGGGGCGTGGCGGCGGGGCGAGCACGTTTGTTGAGGCGCATCGCCCGCTCCGCCGCACGCAGCAGCGCGTCCGGGTCATCCGCCGGATCCGCTGAGTACGCCGAACCGATGCTCACCTCGATGGTGAGGAGGCGCTTGCGGACCGGCATCGGCGCTCGCACAGCGGTATGGATGGTCTCGACGATTCGGTCGAGGTGATCGGAATCGCTGAGGTGGGGCGCAACCACAGCGAACTCATCACCGCCGACCCGCCCGACGATGCAGTCACTGGAGAGCGCGCCCTTGAGTCGGCTGGCGATCTCGCGGAGGACCTCATCGGCATCGAGGTGACCGAGGTGTTCGTTGAGTTGCTTGAACCGGTCGACGTCGAGGAACAGAACGCCGATGTTCTCGTGTGGGGACCTGTCGTTGGTCGCACCCTCGAACAGTTCACGGAAGAAGCCGTGGTTCCACAGTCCCGTGAGGTCATCGGTCAGAGCCTGGCGACGCAGGCGAGCCTCACGAATCGCGTGCTGGCGCGAGGTGTCGGCCATGGTCGAGAGGGCGGTGAGAAGGCGGCGGTCCTCATCGGTGAACGGGGTGCCGCCGAAGGCGCGACGCGCCACCAGATAGCGCTTCTCTCCGAACGGCACGTAGAGGTCCGGCGGAGGAGCGGGCACCACGTCAATCGAGATATCGGAGGGAACAGCCTGTAGCGCCCACTCCCGGAGCCGCTGCTCGATCTCTCCTTCGGGCCAAGGCATCGCGATAGCCGCTTCGGACAGCACGTCGATCAGGACGCGCGGATTCCTGGTCACCGAGCGCGTCGAAGGCAGGGGAGGAGTCGGCGCACGGTCCCAACTCAACCACGTTGGGGTCCGCGCCGTGAGCATGTTCGCGGAGCAACCCGTCAAAACTGAAACGGGCCGAAACGGCCGAAGGAGTGGTCAGTCCAGTTCCACGAGCACCGGAGCGTGGTCAGAAGCGCCCTTCCCGGCGCGTTCCTCACGGTCGATGAAGGCCCCCGAGACGCGCTGAGCCAAGGCGGGTGAACCGAGGACGAAGTCGATGCGCATCCCACGATTGCGTTCGAAGCGCTGCCGGTAGTAGTCCCAGTAGGTGTAGCCAGCCGTCCCCGGCGTGTGCGGACGGACTACGTCGGCGTACCCAGCGTCCAGGAAGGCCTGGAAGGCGGCGCGTTCCCTGGGGGTGACGTGGGTGCTCTTGGCGAACGCCGCCGGGTCGAAAACGTCCTCGTCCTGGGGGGCGATGTTGAAGTCGCCCACCAGCGCCGTGGGTTGGTCCGCCCAGGTCTTCGCGGAGGCGTGCAGGCGGTCGAGCCACTCGAGTTTGTAGTCGTAGTGCGGGTCGTCGATCTTGCGACCGTTGGGCACGTAGAGGGACCAGATCCGCACCCCGCCGCAGGTGGCGCCGATCGCGCGGGCTTCGGCCGCCGGAGGATCGCCGAACTCTGGCATCTCGGGGAAACCGATCTGCACATCCTCGAGGCCGACGCGGCTGATGATCGCGACGCCGTTCCATTGGTGGTAGCCGGCGGCCGCGACCTCATAGCCTCGGGATTGCAGCCCCATCAGGGGCAACTGGTCCTCGCGGGCCTTCGTCTCCTGGACGGCCAACACATCGACGTCGTGGCGCTCGAGAAAGGCCTCCACTCGGTCGATGCGGGATCTCAGGGAGTTGACGTTCCAGGTGGCGATTCGCATCCACGCAGGCTAGTCGGAGCCGACCGTCGTGAGAGCATCAACCAGCCGGCTGGTTCGCCAGGGTCACTGGGTATCAGCGCCACACTTCACCCCGACGCCGACCAAGACGATCGAGCCGTAGCTGACGCTCCACTCGAGATACTGCTGGGAGGTCCAGCTCGGGGCTCCTTTGAGTTTTGAGTAGATGCGGACGTAGGAGACGCCGTTCGCGTTTGAGCTGCTCAAGGCGTACGTCAGGTCCTGACCGGCGCTGGCTGCACCGCTGGAAATATGGATGTCAAGACCCACCTGCACGTTGGCACTGTTGTAGAGCCTCGCGGTGTAGTCGTACAGCGTGTCCTTGTGCGGAAACTTGAATACCACGTTGGTGTAGTAGCCACCTAGGAGTCCCCCCAGGAGACCCGAGCCGGCACACGTCATTGAGGCCGCCCGCTGCACCTGATGCGCTTGAAAAACTCCCGATGTGGCTGAGGCGCTGTCGGTCCATGTCGCCCAGGTCGGCTCGACGAGCGGCCTGTCGAGGCCGGCCACTGTCCCGGCAACCAGGGCGACCACGGCGATCCCCGCAGCCCCTGCGCGGCCCTCATGCTTCCCGCCGTCTGCGGGGGGCCGACCTCCGCGACCGAAAATCACAGCGAGCAGGAAGGCGGCATAGAGGCCAAGTACGAACAGCCCAATAGGACCGGAGAACCACGACACCACGTAACCGAGTCTGGGTACGTCGAACAGCACCCGGTCGGCGGTAGTGACGCCGTAGGTCTGCGCATCGGCCACCGGATTGTCGTCGCCCCTTAGGGTAAGACGAGCGACGCGTCCCTCGATTTCGATCGCAACGATGCGGTGGGTCACGCGTTCGCCAGCGTTGTCCTCGACCGACACAACGTTGCCGACGGCAAGCTCACCTGCCGCAACCGGGACCGCGATCGCGAGTGCCCCGGTGTCAATGGCTGGCGCCATGGATCCGGAGCGGAAGATGAGGGCTCGGGCATCGAAGATCGCCATCAGCAACGCAACGAGCACGGCGGCCGTGCCGAGGACCGCCCCTACGGTGAGCAGGGTCCCGCGCAGCGATTGGACGGAGAGCACCCGTCGCAGCACCGTGCGCTGGCTCCGGTTCTGGCTCACGGCACCTGCACCGCGTCCAGCGTGAAGGTCACAACGCTCGACTGACCCTGCAGCTCCGTGGCTGCCCCCGCAGGCAGCGCCGCACGGAAGCACAGCTCCACGGTGGCGGAGGGGGCAAGGGACGGACGACTGAAGGAAACTGCGCCGGGGGCCACCGGACCTTGGATTGCGGTCCCGGTGCAGGCGCCGGCGCTGCTGGAGGGGAAGGCGGTGATCCGCAGTGCTGACCCCAGCTGATTGGCCCCACCGCCACTGTTCGTGGCAGAGGCGCCGACCGAATAGGTCAACGCCAACGAGCCGGCGTTGTTCACCTTCAGCACCACGTCCTTGGTGCCGCCGGGCGCCAGGCTGCTCATCGCGAAGTCATTGGTGAAGACTGGCGGGTTGTTCTCCACCAGCGGATCGCCGACCTTCAGGTTCAAGGTGCCCGTCGTGAACGTCCCACCAGTGACCGTCGCCTGATCGGTCCAGTAGGCGCTGGTGCTGACGGCGCCGAGGCTCAACAGGATGCCCAGGCTCAGCGCTGCCCTCACCCGTTCGGAGCACAGCGTCGTGAGGATCGTGCCCCTGCTGCGCCCGTGCCCGACCCGGCGGGACGCCCGGTGGTCAGCCATCACGCACCACTCGCTTCCGTCTCCTACCTCGCAGTTCGATGGCAAACATGCCAGCCGAGTAGAGCAGGAGGAGCGCCACCACGCCGTAGATGACGATCTGACGCTGCGCCCCGCTGATCAGATTGGTGACCCGTCCCAGGTGCGGCACGGAGTACCAGACGACCCCTTTGACCTGCACCGGCTGCACGGGCTGGGTGTCTGGAACCTGGTTGGCGTCGCCCTGGGTCTGCAGCGTCCGTTTACGCGCACCGTTGATGCCCACCGAAGTCACCCGATGGGTGACAACGGTCGAGTTGCCTGATTCGAGTTGGTAGGTGATCACCTCACCCACGCCGATCGCCTCGAAGGGCCGGGGCCTGACCACCACCATCGTTCCCGGAGGCATCGATGGCTTCATGGAACCCGTCAGGATCGTGTACGGCGTCGCGCCGGTGATTCTCGGGATCAGGACGGAGACCATCAGGGTCGCCGTGACCGCGAGGATCACCAACCAGACAAGGATGTGAGTCAGCCAACCGGCGGCCGACCCCATTCGGCTCACAAGCTCAACTTACAAGTTGTTGTTCTGCTTGACGTTGACTGTCACGTCACTCAGAACCGCGTTCAATCCGGCCACGACATTGGAGCCGTTGTCTTCGACGCCATAGGGCCAAGTGACGGTCATGGCGACCTTGATCGCGTCGTTGTTCGTGACCGTCACAGCCGTTGCTGTCGGCTGAGCGACAAGGTTGCGCGTCACCGCGATGGTCGGCACGCCAATCTCGTCGATGAGTGCCTGTGCTCCGGTGTAGGCAGTGGGAACGGTGACCGTGAAGTCGGCTTTGGTGAGGTTCGCGCCAGCGACGTTCAGGACGTAGTCGCACGTCTGCGTCAAGACGTCGCCCGGAACCAGGAGCTGGTTGGTGTAGGCAATTGCTACGCCGTTCAAGGTCCAACCAAGGCCGCAGGTCGGAGTCGTGAGGGCCAGATGGCCCGAGTTGACGGAGGTTCCGGCAGTGGTGTCCTCAGCCGTCCAGTAGGCCAGTGAACCTGCCCCACCCGTTAATAGCACGCCAGCAGCTCCTGCGGCGATGGCGCCCTTGATCGACCTCTTCATTGCGTTCTCCCTCTTGCGATCCTGATCTTCGCCTTGTGGCTGGCAAAACCGTAGGGAGGTTTTGATGCCCCCATGGGGATACTCGACAAGATCATCCTTTCGGACAGTTCTTCTGCCCGATCGGCCCATAGCCGGACGGCCGAACCGGCTAGTCGGAGCGAATCGTCGCGAGAGCATCAACCAGTCGGTCGACGTCCTCGCGGGCTTTGGTCTCCTGCGCGGCCAAGACATCGACGTCGTGACGATCCAGGAAGGTTCTACCCGGTCGATGCGGGATCTCAGTGAATTGACGTTCCAGGTGGCGACCCGCATCCGCTCAGGTTGGTGGGGCCGGTGCGACAACGACGTCGAAGGACCGGGTGGCGAGGTCTTGCCCGTTGACGCGCACCGTCACATGGTGGGCGCCTGGGTGGAGGCGCCGGGTCGACCGGTGCACGAAGTCGAACGTACGCACACACGACTCGACAGCCTGCGCGCTGAGATCGATCTCGCGGAACTTGAACACCTTTGGCGCGAGGTGCCCAGTGGCGGTCGCGAAGCCGACGACGAGATCGACCATGAGCCGCTGAGGGGCAGTCGAGGTTGATCGAAGTTCGAAGTCGACGCGCAGACGGTCGCCGATCGCCACCGGGTCCGGATCGACGGACAGAGATCGCACCTGGATCTGTGGGCTCTCGAAGCCGAAGAGTGCCAGCGCCCGGGGGTGCCCCTGCTTGAGCAGGTTGCGCATCGCATGGCGGACGATCTGGGTTGTCTCCTCGACTCCTTCTGCATGCCACGTCTCGAGGAGAGTGATGATCCGCTCGGGGTCATCCTTCGCCAGATCGTTGAGGTGGTTGGCCACCGAACGGCGTACATAGGGGGAGGGGTCGCTACGCAGTTGGCTCAGTAGATCGAGCACCGCGTCGACGGGAAGATCGAGCCTCTTCGCCCAGGGGAGTCGCGGGCGGGTGCCCTCGCTAGCCAGCCGTCGAACGTTTTCGTTCGGGTCATGGGTCCACCCGGCGACCCTTTCCAACGCTTGGGGATACTTGGTGAGGAAAGGGCGCACAGCGAATTCGGCAGTGAAGTGTTTGGTGAGTTCGACACAGGCGGCCATCCCGAGGGCGTACTCCTCCACGCAGTAAGTGGCGATGAGGTCTCCGAAGGGCCACCATCGCAATCCGTCGCTGAGGCTGGCCGCGCCGTCATCGGGCACGAAAGGGAGGGCTGTCACAAGCACGTCGAGTACGTCTCGTGGAGACATGTCGAGCATGGACCAGAGCACATCAGCGATCCGCTGGCTCCGTTGGGTGAAGGTGAGATCGAGCCAGTCGCCGCCTATCGCCGTGGCCACGAATGCGTCGACGTCGAAGCCGGGATGAGCGACCGCGACGTCTTCACCGAGGTGGCGAATCACCTCGGCGGTGAAGAGGTCCTTCAGCTTGTTCGTTTCGCTCACCGTTCGATGATGGCACTGCCGCCGGACTAGTCGGAGCCGATCGTGGCGAGGGCATCGACCAACCGGTCCACCTCGTCGATAGTGGAGTAGGCCGCGAACCCGATCCGCAGGGCACCCTCGATCAGGCTGGCGTGACGGGCAGCCTCCTGGGCGTAAAAGTGCCCGGCCGGGGCCAGGATCCCGTGGCTCGCGAGGTGTTCGGACAACACGGAGGGCCGGTGGCTTTGGGAGACGACGGGGAAGGTCGGTGTACGCCGCTCGGGAGAGCCGATGACCTCCATCCCGTCGAGTTCCGCCAAGCGACCAAGCAGGTGCTTGCTGAGGTCGTTCTCATGCGACTCAATGGCCTTCATCGAGGCCACGAGGGCTGACCGACGATCAGCGGCTTCCTCCCCAGCGATCCGGGCGATGAAGTCGACGCAAGCGGTGAGGCCAGCGAGCAACTCATAGGGGAGGGTGCCGAGTTCGAAGCGCTCGGGCACCGCGTCGCTGGAGGGGGCGAGCTTGTCGGGACGCAACGTCTCCAGCAGTTCGGGTCGGGCGGCCAGGACGCCGAGGTGCGGTCCGAAGAACTTGTACGGCGAGCAGGCCAGAAAGTCCGCCCCCGACCTGTCGAGATCGATCGACAGATGAGGGGCGAGGTGGACCGCGTCGAGGTGCACCAGGGCGCCCACGCGATGGGCGGCCGCGGCGACGGCTTCGACGTCGGGACGGGTCCCGAAGAGGTTGGAGGCGGCAGTCAGTGCGACCAGGCGGGTGCGGTCGGTCAGCACGGTTTCGATCGCGTCCACCTCCGCGGTGACCGGGTCGAAGTCCAGCCACCGGAGCGTGGCCCCTGAGCGATCTGCGGCGATCACCCACGGCCGGATGTTCGCGTCGTGGTCCAACCGGGACACCACCACCTCATCACCCGGGCCCCAGTCCTGAGCGAGGGTGCGGGCGAGGTCCATCGTCAATTGGGTCATCGACCGGCCGAAGACGATTCCCCGGGGATCGGCTCCGAGCAGATCGGCCATCGCCTGACGTGCGCCGATGGTGGTGGCCTCGGTCAGCCGCTGGCTCTCGGTGGCTGCGCCGCGCTGACACAGCCCGGCGGTCATCGCCGAGGCGACCGCCTTGGCAACCACCGAGGGCATCTGCGAACCGCCGGGGCTGTCGAAACGAATAGGTCCGCGCTGAAGGGCGGGAAAGGCGCTACGCACCCGGTCGACGTCGTAGGTCATACGAAGGCGCTTTCGCCAGTGATGGCTCGACCCACGATGAGGGTGTTGATCTCCCGCGTTCCCTCGTAGGAGTAGATGGCTTCGGCGTCGGCGACGAAGCGTCCGACGTGGTGGTCGAGCAGAATGCCGTTGCCCCCGAGGACCTCACGGGCCCAACCAACGGTCTCGCGCATCCGCACGGTCGAATGGACCTTGCACAACGAGGCGTGTTCGTCGCGAAGCGTGCCGGCGTCCTGCAGCTGCGAGGCGCGCGCGTTCATCGCCGTAGCGGCCGTCACGTTGGAGAGCATCTTGACCAGCAGGTCCTGGACGAGTTGGAACCCGGCGATCGGCTGCCCGAACTGTTCGCGGGACTTGGTGTAGCGCAGGGCATGCTCGAACGCTCCGCGGGCACAGCCGGTGGCCTGCCAGGCGACTCCCATCCGCGTCACCCGCAGGACCTCGGCGGTGTTGGCGAAGCTTTCGGCTCGGTGGAGTCGGTGGGTCTCGGGGACGAAGACGTCGGTCAGGGTGATTTCGGCGTTCTGCACAACCCGCAGGGCGATCTTGTCCTGCTGAACCTGACAGACCATTCCTGCACTGGGTTGTTCGACGATGAAGCCCTTCACCTCGCCGTCGGCCTCGTCGCGGGCCCAGATGATGACGAGGTCGGCGAACGAGGCGTTGCCGATCCACTTCTTGCGTCCGTTGAGGATCCAGCCGTCCCCGTCGCGACGAGCGCTCGTTTCCAGGCCTGCGGAGATGGCGGAGCCGACATCGGGTTCGGTCAGCCCGAAGGCGCCGATCTTCTCCATCCTGGCCATCGGGGGCAGCCAGCGCTCCTGCTGCTCCTCCGATCCGCACAGGGCGATGGAGCCCATGGCCAGACCGCCGTGGACCGCCATGAAGGTGCCGATCGAGGGGTCGATGCGGCTGAGTTCCATCGCGACCATCCCGTCGACCAACGCGCCCCGGGCCGGACAGCCGGGGCCGTCGTAGGCGAGTCCGGCGATACCGAGGTCGGCGAGGCCTGGGATGAGTTCGTGCGGGAACTCGGCGCGGGTCCAGTAGTCGTTGATGACGGGCTCGACCACTTGGTTCATGAAGCCGCGCACCCGGCTGAGGAGTTCGCGGTCCTCCTGAGCCAGCATCAGTTCGAACCCGAGGAAGTCCGAGGCAGGGG
>CBDTZB010000034.1:0-11130 GCA_965364795.1 uncultured Nocardioides sp. | reverse complement strand
CCCGGGATCGGCTTCGCCTCGGCCGGTCAATGGCGTCTGCGCCCCTCCGCCTGAAGTACCCGCCAAACGGCGCGCACGGCGCGCCACAGGGTGTGGGTTGCGTGGCCGTCGGGAGCAGTCGCTACTCTGCGCGATCGTTGCCGGGGAGCAGTCCTCACCCCATCCGCAACAGTCACGCGCGAGTGGCGAAATTGGCAGACGCGCACGGTTGAGGGCCGTGTGTCCTTACGGACATGGGGGTTCAAGTCCCCCCTCGCGCACGAGACAGTAAGGGCCTCTGCGAGGCAGATATCGCAGGAATACCGATCCCGGGCTCAACGGCCCGGGATCGGTCATTTTGGACTCCGTGGACCCGCCGTGGACCCGAGATGCGCACTTGGTTCGCAGTCGGGCGCCCCAACCGGCCGGCCGTTCGGACAGTTGACGGTCACCCCCCTCCGAGGCACCATTCTCGTCGAGGCATGAGGGGGACCACATGGGCCGTGGATTCATTGCGAAGCGTCGTGTTCCGTCGTCAGTGACCGCGTGGACCATCGCAGTCGCATCAGTGGTCGCCGTCGTTGCGGTGCCCGCGGATGCAGGGAATTTCTCCGGAGCTACCGGCGGCACGGGATGCACCGCCAACAACATGTCGGACAGCACCTACCTGTCCTACATCAGGATTTCGCTGACCAGCAAGATGCAGTCAGCGGTGGCGGACACGCTCGCCAACGACATCGACCCGACAGACATCGTCCTCCTGACAGAGCACTACAGCGAGTCAAGTGGTACGGACGTCGTGTACTACGACGCTGACTACAGCACCTACTGCGGGTTCGATTGGCATCCAGACGGCCCAGACCCCGACTCAGACTCGGTCATCGGCATGGCGGAGTGCGTCTCCCTCGTTGGCTCGGACTGCGACAAGTTCCGAGTCCGCTTCGACACCAGCTTCACGAACAGTGCTTCGAACGACACCGCCAAGACGCTGGCATGCCATGAGACGGGGCATGCCGTGGGTCTCCTGCATCAGAACGGCTCCGGCTGCATGCCTGCGACTCTCCCCACCAACGCTCACTTCTTCAACGTGCACGACGTCGCGCACCTGAACTCGAACTACTAGGGGATCGATCATGACCGTCACTGCACAAGCCCTGCGCGGCTGCGCAACTGCCGTGGTCGTGGGCGTCGTGCTGTCCTCCTGTTCGTCTGTGGGGGGCGCCGACCTTGAGTCCGCGCCGGCGACCTTCACAGCGATCGGCGAACGCACCGGTACCGCCTCGACCACGGGGGGCCTGTACGGAGATCCCGTCGAGGCCATGCCACAGGTTCGATACCGAATCGATGGCGCTGACGATGTCTCGGTCGCCGATGCGTACGTGCGTGGGCGGGTGGTTGATGTGATCGAGGGACGGTCATTCACCTGGGATTTAGGTGATGACGTTGAGGTGAGGCGGCAGCTTCCCTTCAACAGTTCCGAAGCGATGGTCTCGACCGTTCATCTGATCGTGGAGATCGAGCGATCCATCGTCGACAGCAACCAACGTCAAGGCGATCAAGAAGCCCTTTCGCCGGGCAACTCGGTTGTCATCGGCCTCGCCCTCAACGCGCCGGCAGACACCGAGGAGATTGCCAAGGAGCTCATGGCAAAGCCTGGGGTGGCCGCGCTCCTGTATACAGACTCACCTGTCTTCGACTATGATGGGGGCGTGTGGGCAGTCCTCAACAATGGGGCGTACCTCGGACTCGTCAGCGGCGACCAGGTGGTGTTCCCGAACGTGACCGCCAAGGACGCGCCTCACGATGAGCCGGGGAATGCCCAGTACTCGATTGAGGCCCTTGAGGCCCCGTGGGACCGGGAGCCCATCGAGGCGGACTATGACCCGTCGTCCGGGCGATACACCCGATCAGAGCGGTAGGGCGCTCCCGCACTTCCGGCTGGCACCGCCAGCATGAACGGATCTCACCGGACCTTCAGGAGCCGAGGATCTTGGCGGCAACCGCCCTCGCTGCCTCCCTGTCGTCTTGTTCGAAGACGTGGGCGTAGATCGACAGGGTGATCACCACTGATGAGTGGCCGAGGCGCTTGGAGATGATCTCCGGGGAGACGCCGGCACGGAGGGCGGCCGTGGCGTACGTGTGACGCAAGCCGTGAAATCCGATTCGGACCATGCCCAGATCGTCGACGCGGGACGTGAAAGCATTCGAGATGTTCTGGGGCTTGATCGCCTTGCCGTCCGCCTTCGTGAAGACGCTGCCCGTGTCGTGCCACGCGACGCTCGCAGCCAGCCGTTCCTGCGACTGCTTGGCCTTCCACCGCTTGAGCACCTCGATGGTTGTTGGGTCCAGGGACAACGAACGCTCGGAAGACTCGGTCTTGCCGTCGTCCTGCTGGATCAGCCGGCCCCGCACCTCGGTCACCGTGTGGACGACGCGGAGACGCTCGCGGGCGAAGTCGATGTCGGTCCAGCGGAGCCCGGCGATCTCGGCGCGCCTCATCCCGGTTGTCGCTGTCAGGTGCCAGATGGGTGCGAATCGATCACCCGTGGTCGAGGCCAGGAAGGCTCGAAGCTGGTCGGTCGACCAGACCATGTCGCGTGCCATCTTCGAACGGACGTCGCGCACCCGCGGCGGATTGGCCAGCTCAGCAATGTTGCGCCCGACGTAGCCGCGTTGGAAGGCGTCCTCGAGCGCCTTGTGGAGCATCACGTGAACGTGGCGGACAGAGCGCAGCGCCAGGCCCTCGTGCTTCTCCGGCTCACAGCCGTGTGACCGGCACGTGATCCCAGCGGTCCGACACTTGCCTGCCTTCTTGCCGTGACGCTCCAACTCCCGGTAGAGCCGGTCGAGGTCTTCAGCGGCGAGCTCGGTGAGTCGCAGCCCGCCGATCCGCGGGATGGTGTGGACCTCGGCTGCGACTCTGTAGTTGTCCCGCGTTGTCGGCTTGACGCTGATGCCGGCGAGCCACTGGCGCAGGTAGTCAGCCAGACGTTGGTCGGACCGGGCAACGAAGGTCCCTCCGCTGACCGTGCCGACGACATCCGCAAGGGCGGTCTCGGCTTCCTTGCGCGTCGCGAAACCTCGTCGCGCTCCACGCCGGCGCTCACCAGTCTCGGGGTCAGGGGGCAGGTCCCAGCGAATCCGCCATCGTTCATAGCGGCCGGTACGTGGGTGGCGGGCTGCCACCTCGTAGCTGTCGACGGCACCCCTCATCGCGCGTCCTTGGTCGTGGGCCGAACCTGCCAACGGTGGGATGCCGGCCTCCAGACGGCAACTCGTCTGTCCACAGGTGCGCCGATCACAGGTTGATCCCAAGACTCAGACCGCGGTCACGTTCAAGCGGCCGTTCCACCTCGCGTTGGATGCGGGCGAGCTCGCCAACGGCTCGAACGTGGGCCAGATTCTCGGCCTGGTCGCGCTGGCCGAGGCCGAACGGGGCCTCGCGGTGATCGATGCTCCACCGAAGGCGGTGATCCTCGATGACCGTGGCCTGCCGCCGCCACCGATCGAGACCGGCTTCACCCGCGGGCGGAGTGCCGATAGTGGTGACGAGGTAGCTCGGCGTCGCCTGCTCGTCGGCAGCGGCCCGGATCTCGGCGAGGTGGTGGATCTGTCGGTCGAGGTCGCGATGCTCGACTCGCAAGGCCGTCACCGTCTGCTTGGTGGGCGCGTCCTGCAGCTGAGCCTCCAGATGAGTGATGTCCTTGTCGAGCCAGGTACGCCGATCCGCATGACGGTCGACTTCGCGGAGCAACTGATCACGTTCATCGCGCTTGCGTCCTCGCAGGGCGGGGCCGCGCCACTCGGCCTTCTGGTCATCAAGTCGCTGCAGCTGCCGGGTGACCGACCCACGGGACTTGACCCTGTCGGCCAACGCGGTCCGGGTCGCACCGAGGTTCCGGATCTGCGGGTCGTTGAGGAACGCGTCGAGTTCGCGCCACCTCGCCGCGAGGTCGTCGGTCAGTGGGAGTTCGGCGCGGCTGCGCTGAAGGTTCCGGCCGAGGCGGGTGATCGCGTCGGTGTCCTGGTGATCGACGTGCGGTCCGTCTTCGATGAGCGTTGCTGCCTCGGTCAGATAGAGGCGGTTGGACTCGCGGCCACGCGACATCGCGACGTAGCCCCACTCCCGGTAGAGCTCGTCCGATCCGAGGACGAACGTGTGGTCGACCGTCAGGCCCTGCGCCTTGTGCCCGGTGATGGCGTAGCCGTGGGTGACGTGCCCGTCCTGGAGGTAGCGATGGCTGAGCCATCCGCGGTCGCCGTTGTCCAGGACGAGGTCCACGCCGAGGTCGTCGAAGCCCCGGATCGTCGCGGTCGTGCCGTTGCAGACGCCGAGGTTGCGTGCGTTGCGCAGGCACACGATCCGGTCGCCGACCAGGAAGTCTCGTCCGTCGACCGAGACGGGCTCGCCGGTCAGCAGCCCGGCGGCGTCGAGGCGTTCGCGAGCTCGCTGGTTGAGATCCTCGACGTCAGAGCGTCGGACGGCGACCATGATGGTCTGGTCGGCGGCCAGGTGCTGGCGCGTCTGCCACCAGTCGCTGACCAGCTGCTCGCGGACGGCCTCGGCGGTCTCGCCCGTCACGACGCGGCCATGTTCGCGGTACTGATCGACGGCGCGTCCGACGTCCCCGTCGCGCAGATCGTCGAGCGCGGCGATCTCCCATTCGCTGCGCTGGCGGCGGTTGTCCTTGAGCTCGACCGCGTCGAGTCGGGTGGCCAGGGCGCGGAAGAGTCCGCCCGCATCAATCTCGGGAAGCTGATGCGGATCGCCAACGAGGACGACCTTGACGTCCCGGCGCTCCGCATGATCGAGGAGTCTCGCGAGTTGGCGGGTGCCGATCATCCCGGCTTCATCGACCACGAGGACGTGGCGTCCTCGTCGAAGTGGTCCGGGCTCGCCCGTCTGGTCCTCGCGGTCGAGTTGATTGAGCAGTCGCGCAAGCGTGGTCGACGGGATGCCTGCGGACTCCTGGAGCTCGACCGCCGCGCGGGCGGCGAGCGCGGTCCCGGTCACCGTGAGTCCCTCGGCGCCCCATGCTTCGCGGGCGGCGTCGAGCGCGAAGGTCTTGCCCGTCCCGGCCTTGCCCATCACCACGGATACGCCGGCCCCGTCCATGCACAGGCGAGTGACCATCTCAACCTGCTCGTCGCCGAGGCTTGGTCGTCGGTCGATCGCCGGTTGGACCCGCTCCGGAGTCACGTGCAGGCCGTCGTCGGATCTGGCGGCCGCTGCCTCGATGGTCCGTCGTTCAAGTTCGAGGAGCTCGGCGGTCGTGAAGCGAGGTTCGCCTTCGTCGGTCGGGACGACCCTGCCGTCCTCGCGACGGATGACCTCGACGAGCTGGCCACGCCGAGGTCCGAGTCGGACGACCTCGTTGCTGGCCCTGCCGTCAACGATGATGCCGTCGGCGATGGACTCGATGCGTTCGATCGCCGAGCCCGTGGGCATGACCTGAGCGACGGCTCGCAGGACGTCGCGGCGGCTGAAGGTGGAGGTCTGCTCGGTGAGTCCTTCAGGACCAAGCAGGTCCTTGGCGAGGATGGCCACATCGGGCGTGGCAAGTTCGGCCCGGCCGAGCAGTCGAGACCATGTGGCAGGGTCAATCTCGAGCTCGTCTGCACGCAAGCGCCACCGTTCGCGCAAGGTCAACTCGTCAGCCTGATCCTCCTTGCCGCGCCGGGTCGCGAGGGTCGAGGCCTGGGCTGCCTTGGGGGAGTGCTCTCCGCGCTGGGCCATGTGCGCGACGATCTGTGCTCGGCGTTGGGAGAAGGCTTCGATCCAGCTTCGGTCGACGTGGGCGAGGTCGGCCATCCCGTTGACGACCGGTCCCCACTCGACACCGAGTTCACGGGTGAGTTCGTGGCGGAGCTGGGCCTGGTAGAGGTAGCCGGCGGTCTTGGCGTGGGCGTAGAGGCGCCGCGAGTCGAGCGTCCGCCAGATCCCGTCGTCGCTGGTGCGGGCGAGGTTGGCGACAAGCACATGGGTGTGCAGGAGCGGGTCGCCTTCGCGGCTGGTGCGGTGGCGGAAGGCGGCGCCGATGAAGCCGTCGATGGGCACGATCTCGCGGCCTTGGGCTCCGCGTCTGGTTCGCCCTGCTTCACGTTCGAGGTAGTCGATGGCCTGGGCGACGGCACGGTCGTGAGCCCGCTGGACGGTGGTGGCAGTCTGGGTGTCGCCGAGTGCCCAGAGCAGCGAGACAGACTTGGCTGGCCGGAAAGTGAGGTCGAACCCCGGGACACGACGCGCAGAGTTTTTGGCCAAGTGTTCGTCGGTCGATGGGTCGAGACCCGCGAGCACAGCGTTGAGTTGTTCGCTGGTGACCTGCCCATCAAGCCCAACGGCTTCGATGCCTCGGCCAAGCCAGCGGCCCGGTGCCTCGCCCTTGCCGAGGTAGTAGTCGTCGACCGCCGAGGCGACGACCTCGAGGTAGTAACGCTGTGAGCCGGGCGCCATTCGACCGATGTTGAGCATTTCCGCCCGATCCGTTCCGCGGTCACCCGCACCTCGGTGCCAGTCTGTGCTGGCCTTTCCGAGGGTGAGGATGGAGCGGGCGGGGGGGGCTGTCTAGTGCGTGAATCGTGCTGTAGCCGGGTTCTGGGGGCGGTTCGGGCAGTTTCTCGTGTCAGGAGAAGTCAGGCGTGTCGGTGGGTTTCGTGTGATGTCGTCGGGTGACCATTTCAATTTCTCAGAAGGAAGTTCTTCGTTGTGCGAGTGGCGAACGATGATCAGGTGTCATCGATCCTGAACGCTCGCGGGGCATCACGTCGCGGAGATCGTGGTCGGCGACGGGTCTGTCCACAGTCGGCTGAAGAGCTTGCTCGGTCCGGGCGCTCCTCGGGCACGCTTCCGGGTGGCAAGGGGCGACCATTGGATTCGGACTTGGCCATCATCGTGCACTGGTGGGGCTACCTCGGCGAGCTCGAGCGTGGCACGGTCAGTTGGGTGGCCGAGGCGCTCGCCGCCAGGTCGCAGGGCCTGCCCACACTCCCATGTGATGTGTCACTCGAGAGCGTGCTCGCGTTCCTCGGAGACCAGGCAGAGGCCGGCTGGCATTGCGATTGCTGTCGATGGCGACGCGACGCAAGGTGACGGCGCGTTGTTGCGCCGGGTCCCGTCCCGTCTATCCACAGGTCCGCGTGGATTGCCTCTTCCCACCCGCTCGAGGCCCGGGTACCCACAGGTCTCATGCGTCGCGACAGGCGCGAGGGGATGGCCGATGACGCCGATGGGCGGTGCGAGGAACGCCCGAACCTCGGACGCCTGTCACATTCGTCCCCCTGAATGTGGATTCCCTGAGTAGAGGAGGTCAAGACATGACAACGATCCATGACCTGCAAGACCGATTGACCCTGTCCGTACCCGAGGCCGGCGAGATGCTCGGCATCAGTTCACGCTCGGCCTACCGAGCCGTCGAGCGTGGAGTGATCCCGGTGATCCGGATCGGCTCCCGGATCCTGGTCCCGAAGGCCAAGCTCCTGGACATGCTCGGCGTCGGCCCCAGGCCCATCGCAGCCGCTGCCGACGATGACAGGCGCCGCGAGCCAGCGGAGCGTCGGGCCGCGGACTCAGCCTGACGTCGAGGACAAGGCGCGGGACGCAACGCGCAAGGCGGCCCGAATGCTCATCGGCAGCGGCATCGCCCCGCGCGACGCCGCTGACCTGCTCGGTGTCTCCCACCAGCGCGTGGCCCAGCTGGTGTCAGCAGTCGGACCAGACGATTGATGATGCGCGCTACGCCCCCGGTCGGAGGACGAGGGGTAGCAGGCGATACAAGCTGTTGTCTGGATTCCGGGAGGAGGCCCTCCCGCGGTCAGGCGAGGCGCTCCGCGACGCATGCCGCGAGTTGGTCCTCATCGATCTCGCCAGCCGAGACGCGCTCGATCGTCGACACGGTCCGATCACCCCTCTGGGTCATCGGCTGGCGACGTTCAGGTGCCACCGTGATGTAACACTGGAGACACAGCGCGGGTGAGGAGGTCCTGGTGAGTCGCCTCAACGAGTCCGGATGGTTCGCGTCCGCTCTACGGTTGCGCGGTCGCAACGCGGGCAACGAGACACATCTCAGGGGTCGGGCATGAAGAATCGCAGGAGGGCCACGCGCGGCACACGTCTCGCCGCAACCGTGATGGCGTCCGCCACATTGTTGGCAGGGTGTGCGAGCGAAGGGCCAAAGTCACCCTCATCGGAGATCGTCAGCTGGGACGGCGTCACCTTGAACCTGGGCGACCTAACGGTTGGAACGCTGTTCGAGGTGGGTTCATGGACGGCATCAGTTCAGGTCGTCAACGGTCAGATTGCAGCGGGCAGCATGATCCCGTACATCCCCTCGGACGACTTCGACCTGCCCGACCCAAAAGGAAAACGGTGGATCGAGGCTTAGACACTCCGAACTTCAAGGGGGCTCTCACCCTTTGTCAACAACCTCCGTGGGCATTACATCTAGATTGTCGCCGGGTGGCGCGCTCGCCGGTCACGGTCTCGGGGTGGTCCTCAACACCGCGACGGCAGAGCCCCGGATCGCGTCGGTGTTCCGGCGCACAATCGCAGCATCGAATGCGACCAGGGGTCGCAGGATTGCCCCCAACGCCGAAGACGCACGAACATCGGCCTCAGGTTCGGGACTGGCGGCCAACAGCGAACGGATCTCCTCCAGATACCCGTCGAACCGTGCCGGTTCCGGCACCGCGCGCACGCTGACGTCGGTTTGGAGCAGCACGGCCACGTCGTGGTGGCGAACGAGGACCGCCAGCAGTTCGCTGAGCAACACCTCGGCTTCGAACTCTTCGGTACGTGCGCGCTCAATCAGCGCCGCGACCTCACCCAGGAAGGGTTCGCAGACTGCCTGTGCCAATTCCGCTTTGCTTCGGAAGTAGTAGTACAGGGCGGCCTTGGTGATGCTGAGCTCTTCAGCGATGGCGCTCAGCGGTGCCGACCCGAAGCCCTTCGACTGAAAAAGCCGCAATGCCACCGATAGGGCGGCCTGACGGGTTTCTTCGCCGGAGCGACCTTTCGGCGCTTGCTCCATCATGGTCCCTGATCGGTCGTCGATGGCGACCCATTGGAAGGTCGGTGGCGCTTGGCATCAATTGTGGAAGGTCGGTGGCGCTTGGCGTCAATTGTCCGGCGTTCACCGGTCTCTGCACGAGCTTTGCGTGCAGATGGCCCGAGTGAACGCCGGGACGATTGGGGGCGTCTTGGCCGTGCAGTCCTAGCGGCGGCAACGGTTCTACCGCGAGCCGCGGGCTCGCAGCTGCTGCAGGTGAGCATCGACGTCAGCACGGTTGCCTGACTTCAAGCTGGTGACGTGCCGGTCATCGACGCTGAACACGAAGTTCGGCGTCGTGGCGGCAACGCCGTCGCCCACATCCACGATGGGCTGGCCGTAGACCAGGATCCGGGTGCCTGGGCGCAGGTCCTCAAGGTCAAACCCGCCCTCGAAGTTGAAGGCGTACCCACTTGCCTCTCCACCAAGGATCCGCAGGGTCACCTCCTGGCCCGGTCGCAAGCCCTCAGTGAACGCTTCCGAAACTCGGACACGTACGGGGGTGTACACGAGCGTGATGCCTTCGGCCGCCTTGGGCTGCGCAGCTCTCTGGCTTCCAACGCCGGTGACCACGCCGTCGAAGATCGTCTCGTTTCCCGAGAAGGACAAGGCCTCCTCGGGGCCGTCGACGAGGTCGTAGCCATCAAAGACAGACCGCTGAGGCTCGGGGGCTGTCGGCCGGATCACCGCGAGAGTTGATGCTCCCGTCAGCGCCAGGCATGTCGCGGCCACGGCCACCGTCCGGGTGACGGACGTTCGGTTTCCCAGTTCAGATTGCATCGTCGAATCCTTGGATCAGATCGGATACCGGGCGGCGAACCCGGCGTCGTCGTCGGCGGTGCTCGTCCACTTCTTCGTCCACGTCACATTCATCGACGAGGCGACTTCCGCCGCCGTCATGACACCTCCGTCACACTCCCAGGGGTGCTGGAGGCCGATCGTGTGCCCGAGCTCGTGTACTGCCACCGTCCGAACGTCCGCTTGCTTGTTCGCCTGGTTCAGGTTCCCGGCGGTGTTCCACGTGAAGTCGGTGTTGAAGTAGACCTGCGAGCCGGTGTGGGTGCCCCCAGACGTCGGACTGTTGATTGCCCCGCCCGGGACGGCGGGGAACCCGATCGCGGCGAAGGATGCTTGGCTCAGACGAAAGGTGTAGATCTGCCAACCCGACGTCCACACCGGGTTCTGCATGTTGAAACTCGACCCTGGCTGGCTGCGCCACTGGGCGGTGGCGGCCCCGAGTTCGGTCCGCCATGCCGCCGCGAAGCCGAGGCCGCCACCCGGGGTGCGTGTGTAGGGCGTCGCCCACTTCGTCATCCCGGTGGCACACCACGCATTCGCTGCCGGGACCGTGGATGGTCCCGCTACGAGTCCGACCACCAGCAACGATGTCGCCGCCGACCGCCGCATGAAGTTCAAGTTCACATCTTCCTCCCGTTGTTCCCTCGTCCTGCCGCGAGGAATTTACTTACCGGTCGGCAGGTAAGGAGGAGGATGCAGCACGGAGCCCCAGCATGTCAAGACTCTGATCTAGGAACATCCGATGGCGTGATGTCGCGGGTCTCGGTCCCAGCCCGATGAGCCCACCGCGGTTCATCTGCCGGTGCTCCAACGATGTCGGTGACGGCCCAGGCGCTCACCCTGACCCATGGCGGCTAAGCTCAGTCATTGCGCTCAACGTGCTTCCCGACGGGGTGGTGCTCACCGGGGAAGGGGCTGCCCCTGCAGTCGGCGAGCCGATAGGGATAGATGGCCACGGCGCCTACGTCAGCGACATCTCCCAGAAACGCCACGGAGTTGTGCTGAACGCCAGTGACGGTCACCTCTCGATGGCGACCCCTGCGAACGTTGGCGACTCTGGGGGACCGGTCACCACGATCGACGGCGACGCGGTCGGCCTCACCGTGAGACTTCAGGGGTACTCCCAGGGCGACTTCGGATTCGTCGCCGTCCGCCTCGACCGCGCTCTTGATCGGCTCAGAGAGGTACTGGATCGCCAGTTCTTCCTTGCTCCCCAGTAGCGCCCCAGCCTTCACTGCACGATCGAGAGTGCGAGCGCCAAGATCCACGTCATGCGGTGGCGACCTCGTTCTCGCCTTCCCGGAAACAG
>CBDTZB010000033.1:0-11220 GCA_965364795.1 uncultured Nocardioides sp. | reverse complement strand
GGCGCTCAGCGCCAGCAGGGAACCAACGGCGAAGAGAGCGGCTGCGTTGCGGCGAATCGAGGAGCGAGTCATGAGAAGTCCTTGTGTGTCCCGCGGCGGTTCGCCGCGCGTGTCCGGGTGAGTGATCCTCGGTACCCTAATCGCCCGCGCCGACGCTCCCGCGCGACCGGTTCGCAGTTTGGTCGCGCGGCATGGGATCCGCCCATCTGGCCGCTGCTGCCGCCATCATCTCCAGCACCAGCGCCAAGACCGCGATGATCAGCGCCCCGGCCAGTGCCTTGCCGTACTGGGTCCGGGCGAAGGCGTCGGTGATGATCCGGCCCAGACCCGGGCCGGCTACCAGGGCGGCGATGGTCGCGGTGGCCCACAACTGGACGAGCGCCAGACGAATTCCACTCATCACCAACGGCGTGGCGAGCGGCATCTCCACCGCCCGGAACTTCTGCCAACCGGTCATCCCCATGCCGTCGGCCGCCTGCTTGACCTCGTCCGGCACCTCCCGCACGGCGACGTAGGCGTTGGTGATGATCGGCGGCAACGCGAAGAGGGTCAGCGCGATCAGCGTGGCCAGACCAGCGCGACCGTAGGGACCCACCGTCGAGGTTCCCGGCCAGTCGAGCTTCACCAGGAGAGCCAGGAGCGCGAAGGTGGGGATGGCGCGGCCCACGTTGGAGATGTTGATCGCCAGGAAGCCGTACCTGCCCAGGTGACCCAGGTAGAGCGCGGCGGGCAACCCGACGGCCAGCGCGAGGGCGAGCGCGGTGAAGGTCAGCAGGAGCTGCTGAACCATCAGCTCCAGGATCCCCCCGCCCATGGTCCAGTTGGTGCCGTTCGACAGATAGGTCCAGGCATCGACGAAGACGGTCATGAGCGCACCCCCTGGGTCCAGGGCGTCAGCAGGCGCTGCGCGATGACGATGAGTACGTCGAGCAGCAGGGCGAGCACGACGCACAGGACCGCGGCGACGAGCAGTTCAGCTCGGAAGTTGCTGTTGACGCCATCAGCGATCAGGTTGCCCAGTCCCCCGTAGGCGACCAGCGAGCCGACCGTGGTCAACGCAACCGTGGAGACGGTGGCGACGCGCAGCCCAGCGAGCATCACCGGAAGAGCCAACGGCAGTTCGATCCGCCACAACATCTTCTTCGGCCCGTAGCCGAGGCCGACCGCGGACTCGATTACGTCATCGGGCACCGCCCGGAAGCCCTCCAGCATGGCTCGGATCAGGATCGTCAGGGCGTAGAGCGCCAAGCCGATCACGACCGTGGTGGCGCTCAGGCCCGTGAACGGCACCAGCAGGGGGAAGAGCGCCAGCGACGGGATCGTGTAGAGACCGCTGGACAGACCTAGGATCCCACTCTCGAGCCGCGTGTGGCGTCGTGCCAGGAGCGCGAGTGGGAGAGCGATCGCGACGCCGAGAACCACCGCCGCCACGGTGATCCAGAGGTGCTGCACGGTGGCGTCGGTGATCTGTTCGCGCCGATCGGTGACGTACTGCCAACAGAACCATTCGTTGACGGTGCGGCTATAGCAACTTGGCCCATCGGCGGCCGCTTGTAGGGTCACGCGCATGGACGCTACCTCGCCGATGATCCGACTAACGGGTGTGGGCAAGACCTACGACGACGGCACCGAGGCGGTTCAGGCCCTAAACCTCGAGGTGCAACGCGGCGAACTGGTCTGCCTGGTGGGGCCGTCCGGCTGCGGCAAGTCGACGACGTTGAAGATGATCAACCGGCTCATCGAACCATCGAGCGGCACGATCGAGATCGACGGCGAGGACGTCACGGGGGTGGATCCGGTGAAGCTGCGTCGCTCCATCGGCTACGTGATCCAGCAGGTCGGCCTGTTCCCGCACCAGACCATTCTGACGAACGTGATGACGGTCCCGATCCTGCTCGGGGAGTCGAAGAAGACCGCTCGCGAACGCGCCAGCGAGCTGATGGAGACCGTCGGACTCGACGTCGCAACCTACGGCGACCGCTACCCGCACCAACTCTCCGGCGGCCAACGGCAGCGGGTCGGTGTCGCTCGCGCGCTGGCCGCGAACCCGCCACTGCTGCTGATGGACGAGCCCTTCGGTGCCGTCGACCCGGTGGTCCGGGGTCGCCTCCAGGAGGAGTTCATGCACCTCCAACGCGACCTGGGCAAGACCGTGGTCCTGGTGACCCACGACATCGACGAGGCCGTGCGGATGGGTGACCGAGTAGCGGTCTTCGCCCCCGGCGGTTCGCTGGCTCAGTTCGCCACGCCGGCGGACCTGCTCGGGCGACCGGTCGATGACTTCGTGTCCGACTTCGTGGGGTCCACCCGCGGGCTGCGACGCCTCGCCGTCACCCCCATCAATCCCGACCACCTGGAGCCGCTGGAGGGCGTCAGCGCCGGTGAACTCGGAGCGGCCATTGACGTGGACTCCTCACTCGAGGAGGCGCTCGCGCTGATGATGCGCGACGACAAGTCCATGATCGGCGTGAAACAGGGCGCCCGGTTCCTGGGAGTCCTCACGCCCAACGGCGTACACCAGGCGCTGCGCGCCTCCCTCGCCGAGTAATACCCCTCGCTGGTCAAGCCGGTCGAGACCACCCCGACCAGCGAAACCGATCAGTCGATCGGAACGTCGCGGTGCCAGGACTCGGTGATGTACTTCGTCTTCCACCCCATGGAGGAGTACAGCGCCTGCGCTCCGGTGGAGGAGTCCGCGTCGACCTCGAGGCCCACACGGTTACGGCCGCGGGTGGCTGCGTCGGCGATGATCGTGTGGAGCAGACCCTTGGCCACGCCTCGCCCGCGGGCTGCCTCGAGGACCCCGATGTAGGACACGTAGGACCCATCGGGCCCGGTTGAACTCTCCGTCGCGGTGCCGACCAGGGCCCCGACCGGCTGCGGCTCGGAGCCCTCGGTGAGTTCAGCCAACCACCAGTGTTCCCACCGGTGGCCGGGGTCCTCACGCAACCGGAACAGGAACTCCTCGTAGGTCTCTTCCCAGTGATTGAAGTGATCGACGAAGGCACCCTCGATGATCCGGTGCATGCTGCGCAGGTCGTCCGAGTGGGGCATGCCGTCGGACTCGCGGCGTATTAGGCGGAAGGTGACATCGCGCCCGTCCCAGTTGGTCGGGTCCGGGACCAGCTCTGCTTCTTCGGGTACGACGACGCGGCTCATCTGCCACCAAGTGCGGACGCGCTCAAACCCGTTGTAGGAGAGCCAGCGGTGCTGCCGGTCGTCATCGGCGAAGGCGCCAGTGTCGATCTGTTGGACTTGCAGCCCACGCGCCGCGCCCACGGCCTTGGCCTGGGCCACCGCCCACTCGAACAGCACGTCGGAGCAGGCTCGCGCCACGGGCGCCTTGAGGAAGTTCTCCACGATGTGCACGAACAGCATCCGGCCGCCGGCGCGGTCGTGCACGCTGCCCCAGGCCCGGATCCGACCGCCCTGGTCACGCACCACGATGTTTTCGCGCATGCGCAGGCCAGACTCGGACACCTCCACCAGCACGTCGTCCTCGCCGGCGCCGGCCCAGCCGCGACCAGCAGCCTCGTGGTCGCGCAGGAGCTGGGTCAGCTGGCGGACGTCGTCGGGGTCACCCGGGTTGGGGTTATCCACGGTCCACCTGTCCGGCATCGAGGCCGGAAGGTCGACGAGGTCGTCAGGGTCACTTTCGAATCGCGAGTCTTCGGGGATCACTGGTCCAGTATCCACTGCTCGAGGAACAAGTCGTGCGCCTGTGCACCACCCGAACGTCGTCGTCGGGCACACGTGTCCTCGAGTGACCCGCTCCGGCGCTCGCGATGGTCGTGTGCCTCACAACCACCCGGTACTCGTCCCCAAGCACACAACCCGGCGCGGCCGGGTCAGCGTGGGTTCGTTCAGGCGTGCCTGCGGCGCGGCTCGGACGCGGTGGCGCGCCACTGGGCCAGCAAGACGTCAAGCTCCTGCTCCAGCTCGGCGACCCGGACGATCGCCTCGGCCGCACGGGACTCCGCATCGGTGAGTCGTGCCTCGAGCCGGTCCCGGGCGTCCTGCGCGGACAGGGCGCGGTCCTGCTCGATCTCCAGCAGACGAGCGGCCTCGACCGACTCGGCGGCAGCCTGTGCCAACCGCTCCTCGAGTCGACCGATGGTGGCCTCGTGGCCGGCGATCCGGTCAGTGGTGAAGGCGATGAAGGTGGCGTTGTTGTCGGCCTGCAGATCGGTGACTGCGCGGTACTCCTTCGCCAGCGTGGCGCGTTCGCGCGCGGCATCGCGACGGGAGTCGGCCAGTTCGGTGAGGGTGATCCGAGTGGCGGCGATGCCCAGGCCGACGCCCAGTACCGCTGCGGCGACCAGCATCGGCCAGGAGCCCACCAGGATGGCGGCGATCACCAGGACGGCGGCGACCGCGAGCAGCACGCTCGCGACCACGACACGGGCGGAACGCTGACGGCGCCGCGTGGGCGCCGAGGAGGTGCTGGTCGAGGAAGTCATGACAGCAATGTAGGCGTCCCACCAGCCCCACCAGTCACGCCGCGCCGTACGTCCCGAGGGGCCGTTGACCTGCTGTGGGCTCCGCGGCAGCGCCGTACGGCTTCTCAGCCAGCGCTCAGAACGTCATCATTCGGTCTGCAGGTCATCGTCGACCCGCACCCGGCAGGCCCGCTCCAGGAGGAGCGCTGCCACCACGATGGCGGCGCCAGCAGCGGCCGCGACAAGGCTACGGACCTGCCACTGGGTGGCCGAAGGCGCGGACGAGCCCACCCACGACAGGGCGTACCCGAGGTAGCCCGCGCCCACCAGCGCCCCCACCAGCGCCGAAGCGCGAGCCAACAACAGGCGGTTGACCGCCTGATGGGGGAAAAGAAGTTGCCGCTCCCGGACCTGCCGCCAGGTCACCCAAGCGGCGTACCCGAGTACCCCGGCCATCACCCACAGCGACACCGGGGCCAACCAGGTCACGCTCAGCGGCAGACCGAACGCCCAGTTGCTCACGGGGTGCAGCAACCACCCGAGCACGAGACCGGACAACGCCCAGCCGACCAGCACGGTCGGGGGCGTCGTACCCATGGATCCACCAACTCCCCCGCCAGGAGGACCAGCGTTGGGGGTTCTCTGGGTCACCCGACCTCGAGGGTGAGGTCCTCACGCAGAGTGACGCCGTCGAGACCGATGTCTGCCAGTAGATCCGCGATGGGGCCGCGGTCGGGGAACTCGGCGTCGGGTTCGAGATCGAACCACGGCTTGAGAACGAAGGCACGTTCGGCGGCGCGCGGGTGTGGGAGGACCAACGAATCGGTGTTGCTACGGCGGTCGCCGACCACGATGAGGTCGATGTCGAGGGTACGGGGCGCGTTCACGACCTCGCTTCGATCGCGGTCGTAGGCCTCCTCGATCGAGAGCGCACGGTCCATCAGACGGTTGGCGGCCAGCGTGGTGTCGACCAGCACGACCGCGTTGAGGTAGGGCCGAGCCCCCTCGGGAGAGTCGACCGGATCGGTTTCGTAGACCGGCGAAACGCCGGTGACCCACACATCAGGGGTGTCCGCGATGGAGTTGACCGCGCCCTGCAGGCTCGCCATCCGCTCACCGAGGTTCGACCCGAGGGCCAGCACCACCCGCCGGATCGGTCGCATCTCACCGGTGAGGGTGTCTGCGTCGATGATGTGCGGATTGGGGGTCTCAGTCACGGTCGCCTCGCGTTTCGGGTGATCGTCAGGGCCACGTCGGAGAACGTGGCGGCAATGGGGGCATCCGGCTTGTGCACCGTCACCGTCGCCCATTCAACACGAAAATCCAAGAGACAGACATCCGCGATGCGTTGAGCAAGCGTTTCGATGAGGTCGACCGGGTCGGTCTCGACCGCGGTCTTGACCGACGACACGAGAGTTCCGTAGTCGACGGTGTCGCGCAAGTCGTCCGAGGCCGCAGCGGCACTGGTGTCCAGCCCGAGGACGAGATCGATCAGGAAGATCTGGCCCTCGCGACGCTCGAAATCGAAGACGCCGTGGTATCCGAAACACTCGACACCGCGGATGGCGAGTTCGTCAGTCACGGACGCTCCTCTCGGCTGGCTTCGGGGAATCCTGGGTCTGGCTCATCGTCTGGAGCAGGCGAAGCACATCACGGGTCCCGCGAACATCGTGCACCCGGATCCCCCAGACGCCTCGTTGCGCCAGAAGCAGGGTCAACGCGTGCCCGGCCACCTCACGCTCCTCGACCGGCCGCGGGGTCCCGTCGTGCGCCGCGAGCAGGGCACCTAGGAAGGACTTCCGCGAGGCGCCGACCAGCAGGGGGTAGCCGAGGTCGGAGATCGTCTCGAGGCCTCTCAGGAGCTCCCAGTTGTGCTCGCCGCGTTTGGCGAACCCGAGCCCGGGGTCCAGCACGATGCGCTCCTCAGGGATCCCGGCGGCCCGGATTGCCGTCACCCTGTCGGCCAACTCCGCCCGGACGGCCTCGACCACACCGCCGGGTGCGTCGTACGTCGCTAAGTCGGCCATCCGGTCGGCGTGGCCCCGCCAGTGCATCGCGACGTACGTCGCCTCGGAAGCGGCCACAACCTCCAAGATGCTCGAGTCCGCCAGTCCGCCGGACACGTCGTTGACCATTCGAGCGCCGGCCTGCAGCGCCGCGGCAGCCACCTCGGAACGCATCGTGTCCACCGACACGATCACGCCCTCCCCCGCCAACGCCTCGATCACGGGGACAACGCGATCGATCTCCTCACCGACCAACGGGCGGGTGGCGCCCGGACGGGTGGATTCCCCGCCGATGTCCAGGATGTCGGCGCCGTCGGCCAGCAACTGACGTCCGTGAGCGACCGCCGAAGCGGTGTCGGAATACCGCCCACCGTCAGAGAACGAGTCGGGCGTGACGTTCACGACCCCCATCACCAGCATGGGTGGACGCTATCGGTCGTCGGGAAAGCGAGCGGGACTTGGACCCTGAAGCAGGACACCTGGTCTCACTGCAGTTCGCGTAGTACGCCCTCCAACCATCGACCCTCACGCTGGTGGTCGAAGGTGAAGTCGGACTGGTAGGCAGCCGCGTTGAACTTGCTTCCGGCGGGCACATCGGGTCGGCAGTGGACGAGGTCGAGGCGGTGTCCGACCACCGAGGAGATCATGTATTCGTTCGTGGCGACGTAGGACTCGGACCCGATGAGAATCACGTGTTTCGGGGCCCCGGCGAAGGCGATCTGGAACATGCCGCTGCCGGCGAACCCGGCGACCACCTCCGCCTCGCGGACCAGCCGGATCTGGTCAGGCAACGGCAGATCCTCGGGGTGGACGACCTCGAACCCCGCCGCTGCGAACAGGCCCTCGACCTCGTCGGAGTTATGACACGCCCGCTTACGGACGGCGCGCCGGGAACAGAACACCTTGCGTGGCCAGACCCGATCGGCGGCTCGCGCACCCAGGGCCTCCCCGAGTTCGGCGTACGTCTCCTCGATCTGGGGGTGCAGCACTTCGGGCATGGCGAACGTCGGCGAGGACCCCAGTAGCCGCTCGACGCGGACGGGGGCGGTGATGACATCCACGTCATCCCGGTCGATGCCAGCTGCGGACAGCAGGTCCCACTCCCAGGGCGAGAGTTCGCGTCCCTTCCACTCCCCCACCAGGACCCGCAGCGCGGGATCGGCTTCCTTGGCTCGCCGCCAGGCCCACAGGTGGGAGATTTGCTCGGTCAGGGCGTGGCCGAAGTGTCCGCGGACGTGGTTGTCGAGGTAGAAGTACGAGCCGCTCAGAGCAATCGGGGGAGTCTCAAACTCAGGGGCCAACACGAATCCGGGTGCCCACTCGATGAAGGCGGCGTTGCGCAGACGCTCGCGAAAGTTGTGGCGGAAGCTCTCCGGAAGAACCACCCCCTCCGCGGACACGGCCGCCTGGCGGGGCCAACAGATGACGTCGCGGTAGACCCGCAACGAGAGTTCTGGCGCGTCGTACGCCGCGGGCAGGTCAGCGGGTTTGTCGGCCGGACTCTGACGGAGCGAGGCCCGGGACTCCCAGCGTCCACCCGGGATGGTCTCGGCCACTGAACCGATCTCCGGCCTCTGCACGAGCAGGTCGTTCATCGCCGACTCAGCAACGATGGGCACTGCCTCCACGGTGGAGGTGCACACCAGGAAACCACCGATGACCTGCACCTCTCCCAGGCTCTGGGCCAGTGCATGCCGGTCCCGTTCGGCGTTGCTGCGCTGGTCGCGACGGGTGAAGGGCGGGTCGAGGTCCTCCGAGTCCCCCAGCGCCATCAGGTCCTCGACCAGTTCCATCAGCCCGGGGTCGTTGGGGATGCGAGTGATCAGGGTTCCACCGTTGCGCAAATGAAGCAGCAGCTCCGGGAACCGGCGGCGAGTCCTTGGTCCACCCGCCAGATCCAGGATCAGGTCGCACTGTCCCACCGCGATAAGTTGCTGATGGAGTTTCTCGACGCCTCCACCGGGCTCAATCTGACCCACGTCGGCGGTTCGGTGAGTGAACCGAAAGCTCTGGGTGAGGGGGTGATCAGGCTCCCTGGCCACCAGGCGGACCACCGGCGAGGAGCACCCGACCAACGCCGTCCCGATCGCCTGCCACACATCGTCCGGCAGCGTCTTCAGCACGCCTCACCCCCCACGATCTGAATCATGGTCGTCCTCTGGTCAACGACGAGGTGACTCTAGACCGATCAGTGCCCGCGGTTGATCAACGACATCGCCTCGGCCCGCGTGGGAGCGTTGTGCATGATGCCGCGGACCGCGGAGGTGATCGTGCGGGCACCCGTCTTGCGGACGCCACGCATCGTCATGCAGAGGTGCTCGGCCTCGATGACCACGATCACCCCACGCGCTTCGAGGATGTCCACCATCGCGTCGGCGATCTGGGTCGTCAGCCGCTCCTGGACCTGAGGCCGCTTGGCGTAGACGTCCACCAGACGAGCCAGCTTCGACAGGCCGGTGATCTTGCCGCTCTCCGCCGGTATGTAGCCGACATGGGCCACCCCGGTGAACGGCACCAGGTGGTGCTCACACATCGACCACAACTCGATGTCGCGGACCAAAACCATCTCGTCGTGGCCGATGTCGAAGGTTGTCGTCAGAACATCAGCAGGCTCCTGGTGCAGTCCGGCCGTGACCTCGGCGTACGCCCGCGCCACCCGGGCTGGGGTCTCACGTAGACCTTCGCGCTCCGGGTCCTCCCCGATCGCGTACAGCAGTTCCCTGATGGCGGCCTCTGCGCGCGCATAATCGAAGTCAGGCACTGCACTCGCCGGGGTGGGGTCCAGGGAGATCTTGTCGGCGGCGATAGCGCGCTCCTGTGGGTGAAGTGTCAGGTTGAGCGGTGCCGGCCGGTGCCGTCACTAGGTCCGTCGTTGCGGTCGGCGGCGTCGCTGAGCGGCGTACCGCCGTGAACGTCGCCGCCCGAGCCGGGAGGCGTCAAGATCGCTCCAGCGCCGTCCCCACTGGTCCCCTGAGCCACACCGTTGGCGACCCGGTCGCGGATCTCCTGGGGGATCTCCACCGGCGGGATCGTCGAGGGGATCCGCTCATCGGAACCGGTCCAGGCCGGCCGCTTCGGGCGCAACTTGAGCGCTTCGAAGATCGCCTTGATCTCGGCCTTGTCCAGGGTCTCCTTGTCGAGGAGTTCGAGCACCAGGGCGTCCAGGACGTCGCGGTTCTCCTCCAGGATCTCGAAGGCCTCGTGGTGGGCGACGGTGAGGAAGTTCTTCGTCTCCTCGTCCACGATCGCGGCGACCGCCTCGGAGTAGTCACGACCGTGACCCATGTCGCGACCCATGAAGGGTTCGCCACCGGAGTCGCCCAGCTTGATCGCGCCCAGACGCTCGGTCATGCCGTACTGCGTCACCATGGCTCGGGCCAGGCTGGTGGCCTTCTCGATGTCGTTGCCGGCACCGGTGGTGGGGTCGTGGAAGATCATCTCTTCCGCGGCGCGGCCACCCAACATGTAGGCGAGCTTGTCGAGCATCTCGCTGCGGGTCTGGGAGTACTTGTCCTCATCGGGCAGGACCATGGTGTAACCCAGGGCCCGACCGCGCGGCATGATCGTGATCTTGTGCACCGGGTCGGTGCCGGGCAGTGCCGCAGCCACCAGGGCGTGTCCGCCCTCGTGGTAGGCGGTGATGAGTTTTTCCTTCTCACTCATCAGTCGCGAACTGCGCTGCGGGCCGGCGATGACGCGATCGATCGCCTCATCCATGGATTCGTCGGTGATCAGCTTCTCGTTGTTGCGCGCGGTGAGTAGCGCGGCCTCGTTGAGCACGTTCGCCAAGTCGGCGCCCGTGAAGCCCGGGGTACGCCGCGCGATCGAGAGCAGGTCGATGTCCGGAGCCATCGGCTTACCCCGCGCGTGCACCTCAAGAACCTTGTGACGGCCCGCCAGGTCGGGGGCGTCGACACCGATCTGCCGGTCGAACCGGCCGGGACGCAGCAGCGCCGGGTCGAGAACGTCAGGCCGGTTGGTGGCCGCGATCAGGATGACGCCGCCGCGGACGTCGAAGCCGTCCATCTCCACGAGGAGCTGGTTGAGGGTCTGCTCACGCTCGTCGTGACCGCCGCCCATACCGGCGCCACGGTGGCGACCGACGGCGTCGATCTCGTCGATGAAGATGATGGCCGGGGAGTTCTCCTTGGCCTGCTCGAACAGGTCGCGCACACGGCTGGCACCGACACCGACGAACATCTCGACAAAGTCAGATCCGGAGATGGAGTAGAACGGCACGCCGGCCTCGCCGGCCACGGCGCGAGCCAGCAGGGTCTTGCCGGTTCCCGGGGGTCCGTAGAGCAGGACGCCCTTGGGGATCTTGGCGCCCACGGCCTGGAACTTCGCGGGCTCGGCCAGGAACTCCTTGACCTCTCCGAGCTCCTCGATGGCCTCGTTACAACCGGCCACGTCGGCGAAGGTGGTCTTGGGCATGTCCTTGGTGATCAGCTTGGCCTTGGACTTGCCGAACTGCATGACGCCGCGGCCACCGCCGCCGCCCTGCATCTGGTTCATCAGGAAGACGAAGATCAAGATGATCAGAGCGATCGGGATCAGGGTGATCAGGATCGAGGACAGAAAGCTAGGCGTGGGGTTTGTGGAGTTGGACTCCTCGATGGTGCCGTCAGCAACCGCCTCATCGACCAGGTCCAGCAGTCGCTCCTGCTGCCCGTCGATGTAGTAGGAGCTGATCTGCGAACCTTCGCTGCGCACATCGTCATCGAGGGTCGCCTCGATCTTCTGCTGGTCACCCTCGATGAAGGTGATCTCCTTGA
>CBDTZB010000032.1:0-11239 GCA_965364795.1 uncultured Nocardioides sp. | reverse complement strand
GGATGACCCTGCGATTGGAGGGCGACGCCAACGACTACGTGGGCAAGGGCCTCTCCGGTGGTCGTATCGTGGTGCGCCCGGACCGGGCAGCCACCTTCAAGGCCGAAGAGCAGATCATCGCCGGCAACGTGATCGCTTATGGCGCCACGTCGGGTCAGATCTTCGTGCGCGGCGGCGTCGGTGAGCGGTGCTGCGTGCGCAACTCCGGTGCCTGGGTGGTGACCGAGGGCGTGGGCGACCACGGCTGCGAGTACATGACCGGCGGCCGTGTCGCGGTGCTCGGGCCCACGGGCCGCAACTTCGCGGCCGGTATGTCCGGCGGTATCGCCTGGGTCCTGGATCTTCAAGATGTGCGGGTCAACAAGGAACTCGTCGAGCTTGGCCCCGTCGTGGGCAAGGCCGCCGAGGAGCTCGAGTCGATGGTGCGTGACCACCTCCAGGAGACCGGGTCTGAGGTCGCTGCCGCGCTTCTGGAGGACTGGGAGACATCGGTGACTCGTTTCACCGAGGTCATGCCGCGGGACTTCCGGATCGTGCTGGAGGCCAAGGCCAAGGCTGAGGCCGACGGTCTGGACGAGAACGCCACCGCCCACGCGATGATGGAGGCACTTCATGGCTGAGCCAGGAACGTTCTCGACGCAGATGAACACCGCAGGTCGCTCGATCATGAAGGGGGTGGGGGAGCATGGCTGATCCCAAAGGATTCCTGAAGAAGGGACGTGAGGTGGCCACGCGCCGCCCCGTCGAGGAACGCGTCAAGGACTGGAACGAGGTCTACCCCGAGAGCGCCGGACGGGCCCTGCTGCCGATCATCACCGAGCAGTCCGGTAGGTGCATGGACTGCGGCATCCCCTTCTGCCACCAGGGCTGCCCGCTGGGCAACCTCATCCCTGAGTGGAACGACTTGGTCTGGCGTGACGACTGGGAGGCAGCGATCGAGAGGTTGCACGCCACCAACAACTTCCCGGAATTCACCGGTCGGTTGTGCCCGGCTCCTTGCGAGACGGCGTGTGTTCTGGGGATCAACCAGGACCCGGTGACCATCAAGAACGTCGAGGTATCAATCATCGACCGGGCCTGGGAGCGCGGGTATGTGCGCCCACAGCCTCCAGAGTGGTTGTCGGGCAAGACCGTAGCGGTCATCGGATCGGGCCCTGCGGGTCTGGCCGCTGCTCAACAGTTGACGCGCGCTGGTCACACGGTCGCCGTCTACGAACGAGCCGACAAGGTCGGGGGGCTGCTGCGCTACGGCATCCCCGAGTTCAAGATGGAGAAGAAGCAGCTCGACCGCCGTATCGATCAGATGAAGCGGGAGGGCACCGTCTTCCGGGCTGGTGTCGACGTGGGATCCGAACTGGGAGCCGAGAAGCTTCGGGATCGGTACGACGCCGTCGTCTTGGCCATGGGTGCCACCGCTGCACGCGACCTGGATGTTCCGGGTCGCGAACTGAGCGGCATCCACCAGGCGATGGAGTTCCTTCCCCAGGCCAACCGGGTGGCCCTCGGCGAAGAGGTCGAGGACCAGATCCTCGCTACGGGCAAGAACGTGGTGATCATCGGCGGCGGTGACACCGGAGCGGACTGCCTGGGCACATCGACCCGTCAGGGCGCAGCCTCGATCACCCAGCTCGAGATCATGCCGGAACCGCCGACCTCGCGTCCCAGCGGACAGCCGTGGCCGACGTACCCCATGACCTTCCGGGTCTCTTCTGCCCACGAGGAGGCGGGGGAGCGGGTCTACGCGGTTTCGACCAAGGAGTTCCTTGGCGACGACGCCGGCCACGTCCGCGCCCTGCATCTGGTGGAGGTTGCCTTCGAAGACGGCAAACTCACCGAGATCGAGGGCAGCGAACGGGAGATCCCGGCTGAGCTGGTGCTCTTCGCCATGGGCTTCGTCGGGCCCGAGAACAAGGGCGTTGACGGTCCAGGCCTGATCGAGCAGCTCGAGGTCGACCTCGACGAGCGTGGCAACGTTGCTCGCGACCTGTCCTACATGACTTCCACGCAGGGAGTCTTCTCCGCGGGCGATGTGGGGCGTGGACAGTCGCTGATCGTGTGGGCGATCGCGGAGGGACGTGCGGCCGCTTCGGCCGTGGACACGTTCCTGACCGGCTCCACCGCGTTGCCCTATCCGGTGAAGCCGACGGACCGCCCTCTTATCGTCTGAGGTCCAACGGTTGGTGACCGGCCCCTTGTATCGATCCAAGCTCGACCCACTAGGTTGGACGCGTGCGTAGAGCAAAGATTGTTTGCACCCTGGGGCCGGCCACCAACTCGAACGAGCGTATTCGCGAGTTGGTAGAAGCGGGGATGAATGTCGCCCGGCTGAACATGAGCCACGGCGGCCACGATGACCACCGGTTGTCCTTTGAGCGGGTGCGCGCTGCGGCCTCCGACTCGGGTCACGGCGTTGGGATCTTTGCGGATCTCCAGGGCCCCAAGATCCGTCTCGAGAAGTTCGCGAGCGGTCCGGTCCGTCTGACCAAGGGCCAGGAATGGACGATCACCACGCTGGATGTGCCCGGCGACGGCGAGATCGCCGGCACGACCTACAAGGGTCTGCCCGGAGATGTGTCGACGGGCGACCCCATTCTGATCGACGACGGAAAGGTGCGCCTGCGGGTGACCGGCGTCAGCGACACCGACGTCACCACTGAGGTGGTGGTCGGCGGCATCGTCAGTGACAACAAGGGCATCAACCTGCCCGGAGTTGCGGTCTCGGTGCCGGCGTTGTCCGAGAAGGACGAGGCGGACCTCCGCTTCGCACTGAGCCTCAGCGTGGACTTCATCGCCCTGAGTTTCGTCCGCAGTGCGGCCGATGCCGAAGACGTGCGAGCGATTATGCGTGAGGTCGGCGTCCTGGTTCCGGTGATCGCCAAGATCGAGAAGCCGCAGGCCATCGTCAACCTGGCGGAGATCATCGATGCGTTCGACGGCTTCATGGTCGCTCGCGGAGACCTGGGCGTCGAGTGCCCCCTCGAAGAGGTGCCGTTCCTCCAGAAGCAGGTCGTCGAGGCGGCGCGGATCAACGCTAAGCCCGTCATCGTGGCTACCCAGATGTTGGAGTCGATGATCACCAGTCCGTCCCCGACGCGGGCTGAGGCCAGCGACGTGGCCAATGCCGTGCTGGACGGCGCGGACGCGGTGATGCTCTCGGGCGAAACCAGCGTGGGTGAGCACCCGATCCTTACCGTGGAGACGATGGCTCGCATCATCTCTGCAACGGAGGACCACGCGTTGGAGCAGCAGGGTCTCGGCAGCTTCGGCGCCATCAACTGGGAGCCCCGCACCCGAGGCGGAGTCATCGCGAAGGCAGCCGAAGAGGTCGCCTCGCGGATCGGTGCCAAGTACGTCGTGGCCTTCACGCAGAGTGGTGACTCGGCGAAGCGACTGGCGCGGATGCGCAGCCACATCCCCGTGATCGCGTTCACCCCTGAGTGGCGGGTCCGCTGCCAGTTGTCACTGACCTGGGGCGTCGAAACGTTCCTGGCCTCCATTGTCGCGCACACCGACGAGATGGTGCGTCAGGTGGATGAGCAACTGTTGAAGATCGGGCGGGTCCAAGAGGGCGACCTGGTCGTCATCGTCGCGGGCAGCCCTCCGGGCATCCCTGGCAGCACCAACGCGTTGCGCATTCACCGGATGGGCGACGCCATCAACGAAGCAGCGCCGGCCTACCGCCGGTAGACCGAACTGAGTAGCGCAGAGCATCCGTTCGGATGCTCTGCGCTCACACAGGGTGCCGGGTGTGGGACTTGAACCCACACGTCCTTTCGGACAATGGTGTTTGAGACCATCGCGTCTGCCGATTCCGCCAACCCGGCTGGCCGGTGAACCATATCCGATCCCCGTGACCGGGTCGCGCTCGGTCCCAACCCCAGCCGCTAGCCTTGCCCGGTGACTGATTCTCCCGTGCCCGATTCGACCGAGCCACAGCCACGCACTGTGGTGATCGCTGAGGACGAGGCACTGATCCGGATGGACCTTGCCGAGATGCTCGTTGAGGAGGGCTTCTCGGTCGTGGGGCAGGCCGCAGACGGAGCCCGTGCGGTTGAGTTGGCCAAGGAACACCGACCGGATCTGGTGATCCTGGACGTCAAGATGCCCATCCTCGACGGAATCGCCGCGGCGGAGCAGATCGCAGCCCAGCGCATCGCACCGGTCGTCATCCTGACGGCCTTCTCCCAGCGCGAGTTGGTGGAGCGCGCCCGCGACGCCGGGGCGATGGCCTACCTCGTCAAGCCCTTCTCCCAGACCGACCTGGTGCCGGCGATCGAGATGGCAGTCAGCCGGTTCGCGGAGATGGCTCAGCTCGAACGGGAGGTGGCCGATCTCAATGAGCGCTTGGCCACCCGGATGGCGGTGGACCGGGCCAAGGGAATCCTGCAGGAGCAACTGAAGCTGTCGGAGCCGGACGCCTTTCGATGGATCCAGAAAACAGCGATGGATCTACGCCTCTCCATGCGCCAGGTGGCGGACGGCGTGATCACCCACGGCCCAGGGTCCGTCGAGGGGTCCTGAATCGCCGATCCTCTTTATCAGACCTGCGGCAATAGGAGCACGAGCGCGAGGTCACGATCGGCTTACGGCTGCAACACGGCGTAGACACGACGAACAATTCGCTGTCTAGACCGTGCCCGAATGGCAGGTAACACCCCTAGAGTGAACCGCAGCGTTCGCCCGGGACGCTGTGGAGGAGGCACCACGTTGATATCTGGTCAGCCGGTACGCCGGCGGCATGCCACATCGAAGCACCGCGGCCACACCAGAATCTCCGGCAGGTGGGGCATGGCAGCCCTGCTGCCGGTCATGCTGCTGGTGCCGCTTCTGTTCAGTGCCCTGACGACGCCGGCCGCGGCGGCCACGATGTGTTCGCCGAAGAAGGGCGAGACGGCCTGCGTCAGTGGCACCGTCGGTTCACGATCCAATCCGGTCGAGGGCGCAATCGTCCTCCTGGTGGCTCCTGACGGAACCGAGCAGAGCGAAACCACCGAGGCGGACGGCAAGTTCGCCTTTGAGGTCACCGTCGCGGGCGAATACCTCCTCAGCGTCGACGACGACAGCCTGGGCGACGATCTGGAACAACTGCCTCCTCCGGCGCAGTTCGCCGGACCCGACGGAGCGAGCAAGGTGACCGTCGTACTCGGGCAGTTGACTGTTCCGGCCATCAACGTCCGCCCTATGGGGTTCAACAACGACGCGATCAGCAAGTCCGATCAACTCATCAACGGAACCGTCAACGGTCTGCGCCTCGGACTGCTGCTGGCTCTGGCTTCGGTGGGTCTCTCGCTGATCTACGGCACGACCGGGCTGTCGAACTTCGCTCACGCCGAGCAGGTGACCCTCGGTGGCATGGTCGCCTACGGCTTGGTCAGCACCCAGGTCCTGGGACTGAATCTCTGGCTGGGAGTCGTGCTGACGGTGGTGATCACCGCGGCATCCGGACTTCTTCAGGACGTGGTCCTTTGGAAGCCACTGCGTAAACGTGGGTTCGGACTGACCCAACTCCTGATCGTGACTATCGGTATGTCGCTGGCTCTTCAGTACACCTTCCAGTTCGTGGTCGGCGCCGGCCAGGTGAAGGTGACCTTGGAGACCTTCGGCGTTCGCAACTTCGGACCTGTGACGATCACGAACATGTCCATGATCGCCATGGGCGTGGCCCTGGTGGCGATCTTGATCGTCGGGTACGTGCTCGTCTTCACTCGCGTCGGGCAGGCCACGCGAGCAGTGAGTGACAACCCCGCATTGGCCGCGGCCTCGGGAATCGACGTCGACCGCATCATCCGTCTGGTCTGGATCGCGAGCGCTGGGCTGGCCGGCCTTTCGGGGGTCTTCTACGCCCTAGCCATCAGCAACGGCATCCGCTGGGACACCGGCATGCAGATCCTCCTGCTGCTCTTCGCTGCGGTGACGCTGGGTGGCCTCGGGACCGCCTTCGGGGCGCTGGTCGGCTCCATCGTGATCGGACTGATCGTCGAGTTGTCGGGACCGCTTGGCGCCCCCGGTGACCTGAAGTACGCCGTGGCACTCGGCATCCTCATCGTGCTGCTCATGTTTAGGCCCCAAGGCCTACTGGGCAAAGCCTCCCGGGTCGGTTGAGAGGAACACACATGGACACCATTCTGAGCATTCTCAACCAGTCGATCCGCGAGGCCGCCAACCCAGGCACCGCTGGCGTGATCATCGCGATGATCGGCTTGAACATCCACTTCGGATTCACCGGTCTCCTCAACTTCGGCCAGGCCGGCTTCATGTTGCTGGGGGCTTACGGCTTCGCGGTCTCGATCTTCCGGTTCGACCTGCCGCTAGTCGTGGCTGTTCTCGTGGCGCTGGGCTGTGCGTTGATCTTCGCTCTGGTCCTCGGCGCTCCCACGTTGAAGCTTCGCGGGGACTATCTGGCGATCGTGACCATCTCGGCAGCGGAGATCATCAGATTCACCGGTCGACTTTCCAACCTCAAGGAGTACACCGGAGGCGCCTTGGGTCTGCGGGTGAATCAGTTCAATTCGCCCTTCCAGGATCTCTCTTTCCTGCCCACCACCCGGTTCACCTTGATGCCGTACAACTACACGAACCTCGGTGCTGATCCGACTGTGGTGCGATCGGTTGGTCTGTTGGTTTTCGTCGTACTCGTTATCGCGGTGATCAAACTGGCACGGATTTCGGCCCGGGCCGCTGGTCCGGCCGGCTCCGCCGCCGAGGTGGCGCTACTGCCGGTGGCCGCCCTCTTCGCGGTCCTCCTGACGGTGCTGGCGTTGGCCGCCTCTGAGTCGGGCTCGTGGACCATCGTCCTGCTGTTGAGCGCCGCTGTGGCCATCGTGACCTTTGTGTTCGCGCTCCGCCGGGTGCTGGCTGAGAAGACCCCGCGTTCCATCGTGATGCCCGTGCTGGGCGCGATGGTTCTGTCGGCGCTGGCCTTCTGCGTGCTGTTCTTCGTCTTTCCGCTCGGCTACTCCACCAACAACGCCAACGGCTGGTGGCTCCGACTGGTGGCGTGGAGCCTGGTGCTGATCAGCACGATCATCGTGGCCCTTCTGGTGCGTAGCCCCTGGGGTCGACTCCTGCGCGGTGTGCGTGAGGACGAGGACGCGATTCGCAGCCTCGGGAAGAATGTCTTCGCCATCAAGATGCAATCGCTGATCATCGGTGGTCTCTTCGGAGCCGTCGGCGGCATCATCTTCGTCCTGCAGAACTCGGTGCAGGCCGACGGTTTGGGCCGCCAAATCACGTTCTTCGCCTACACCGCGCTGCTTCTCGGCGGGGCCGCCACCATCTTCGGCCCCGTTCTGGGCGGCATCATCTTCTTCGCCTCGCGTGTGCTGATCAAGGAGATCGCCGACGCCTACGTGCCCGCAAGCCTGATGAGTAGCACCGACGCCGTTCGATTCTCCTTCGTTGTTGTGGGAGTCATCCTGATGATGCTCATCATCTTCAGACCTCAAGGCATCATGGGAGACAAGAGAGAGTTGCGGATCAATGTCTGAGTCGAAGACGTCCACCGGCAGTCACGACCTGAGCGACCCCGCGGCCCGGATCTCGCTGATGAGCGGGGTTGCTGACCAACCTGGGTCAGCGAAGCCGGATCCGATCCTGAAGGTCGACAAGATCACCCGCCAGTTCGGCGGGATGACCGCCGTCGACGTCGATCACCTCGAAGTACAGCGCGGCATCATCACCGCCCTCATCGGTCCGAATGGGGCGGGGAAGACCACCTTCTTCAACCTCATCACCGGATTCGACCGGCCGACCTCGGCTCGCAAGGGTGCCGCGTGGTCCTTCGACGGCAAGACCCTCAACCGTACGGGCGCCTCCAGTGTGGCCAAGGCCGGAATGGTGCGAACCTTCCAGTTGACCAAGTCGCTCAACCGCATGACGGTGATCGACAACATGATGCTGGGTGCGCAGAAGCAGGCCGGGGAGAACCTGGCCGCTTCGATGTTCCGGCCATTGTGGAGCAGCCAGGAGAAGGCCATCCGGGATCGTGCTGACGAACTCCTGGCCCGGTTCAAGCTTTATGAGAAGCGTGACGACTTCGCCGGCAGTCTCTCTGGTGGACAACGCAAACTGCTCGAGATGGCACGTGCCCTGATGAGCAACCCGAAGATGATCATGCTGGATGAACCGATGGCCGGGGTGAACCCCGCGCTGACGCAGTCGCTGCTTGGTCACATCCAATCCCTGCGCGACGAGGGGATGACCGTCCTCTTCGTGGAGCACGACATGCATGTGGTGCGCCACATCTCCGACTGGGTGGTCGTCATGGCCGAGGGGCGCGTCGTGGCCGAGGGCTCAGCAGACACCGTGATGTCCAACCCGGCCGTGATTGACGCCTATCTCGGTGCTCATCACGACACAGACCTTGGAGCGGATGAGTTGTCGCTCGACGAGGTGCAGCAGGAAGTCGCCCAGGCCGAGGGTCAGCCCGCGTCCAAGAAGAAGGAGCAGGCATGAGTGGCACCATGACCGGAGAAGCCGTCATCGAGGCCAAGGATCTCGTGGCCGGCTATCTGCCGGGTGTGAACATCTTGAACGGCTGTAGCCTCGCTGCCTATCCCGGTGAAATGATCGGAATCATCGGACCGAACGGGGCGGGCAAGTCCACCCTGTTGAAGGCGATGTTCGGACTGGTGCAGGTCCACTCCGGCACGGTGACCATGGGTGGACGCGATATCACCAACATGAAGGCCAACAAGTTGGTGCAGATGGGTGTCGGATTCGTTCCGCAGTCCAACAACGTCTTCCCCTCCTTGAGCATCGAGGAGAACTTGCGGATGGGTCTTTTCCTGCGGCCCAAGAAGCTCAAGGAGCGGCTTGCCGCGACGTGGGATCTCTTCCCTGTTCTGCACGATCGCCGTAGTCAGAGCGCAGGTGCTCTCTCCGGTGGGGAACGTCAGTCCTTGGCCATGGCCCGAGCGTTGATGATGGAGCCGTCGGTGCTCCTGCTCGACGAACCTTCTGCGGGCCTGTCGCCCGTGCGTCAGGACGAGACCTTCATCCGCACCAAGGAGATCAACAAGACCGGAGTGTGCGTGGTGATGGTCGAGCAGAACGCTCGACGCTGCCTGCAGATCTGCGACCGCGGCTACGTGCTCGACCAGGGCACCGACGCCTACACGGGCACGGGCCGGGAGTTGGCTCACGACCCGAAGGTCATCCAGCTCTACCTCGGCACCCTGGCCGAGGATGTGGACGCGGATCGCGCCTCCAAGGGCTGATCTTCGCTAGACCCGACTCAACCGCCTGGGAGCCCCGAACGGGGGCTTCCAGGCGGTAGTCATTTCACGACCTGCGGTCCAGAGTTGGGCGTGCGTGAACTTGGTGGTGGGGAAATCACACGAGCCCCAGACCCGAAGGTCTGGGGCTCGCACGATGGTTGAATCAGCCGATCAGGACTCGCCCTCAACCGTGCTGGTGAGCTCGGTGGAGTTGTCATCCTGGAACTGGTAGATACCGACGAAGGCCGACGAGGGGTCGTTCTTGTCGTTGATCGGGCCGATACCGGAGGGACCGACGTAGCGGATCTCCTCACCGGCGTCGATCATCTCAAGGCACTCCGAGAACGATGCGCAGTCCGCGCCGTCCGTGGCGCCGGAGACTGCCGCGAAGTTGTCCTTCACGGTGACCGAGTCGTTGGCGCCGCCCTTGGCCGCGGCGAGCGCGCCCAGGATGACTGCGTCGTAGGACTCAGCAGCGTAGGCGAAGTCCTTCAGGGCCTCACCGTTACCGATTTCGCTCCACTGGCTGACCAGGTCCTTGAACTCCTGGGCGGCGTCGGCACCGGGGATGGTGCCCTGAGCGCCAGCCAAGATGCCAGCGGGCAGGTCCTCGGAGTAGTCCGCGGTGTTGCCGTCGGACATGTAGACCTTCGACATGTCGAAGCCGGAGTTAGCCAGCTCGGGGACGATGGACTTGGTCTCGTCGAAGGCCAGGATCACGATGGCGTCGGGCTTGGTCGCCGTAGCGGCGCTCACCTCGGCGCTGAACGTGGTCTGAGCAACGGGGAACTCGTCGCCGTCGCCCTTGCACCCGTAGGAGCAGTTGCCGCCGCTGGCGACGACCGTCTCTTCGACGACGTCACGCAGGCCGGTGCCGTAGGTGTCGTTGAAGACGATGAAGGCGACCTTCTTGAAGCCGTCACTGGCGATCAGGGTGCCCAGCGCGTTGCCCTGAACCGTGTCCGGCGGGGCGGTGCGGAAGTAGAACGGCGAGATGCCGCTCAGCGCCACCGCGGTGTTGGCCGGGGAGATCTGGACGACCTTCGCGTCGGTGAAGGTCTGGACGACCGCCTGGCTCACGCTGGAGGAGGCGGCACCGACCACGAGGGAAGGCTTGCCCTGAACCAGTTTGTCAGCCGAGTTGTTGGCGACCGACAGGTCGTCAGCAGCGCCAGAGTCTTCGATCTGGTAGCAGGCGCTGGTGCCATTGACACCGCCGGCTGCGTTGATGTCTGAGACGGCCAGGCCGACCCCTGCGATTTCCGGGGGTCCGAGGAACGCCAGGTTACCGGTGATGGGCAGGATGCCGCCGGCCTTGAACGAGTCGGCGCTGGTCGCACCGGGATCGCACTTGTCGTCGGTCAGGTCAGCAGTGGGAGCGGCGCTGGTGGCACCCTCACTGGGGCTGGAGGAGTCGGTTGCTTCTGGCTCGGCTTCGCCGTCGGAGCCGCAGGCGGTCAGGGCAAGGCTGAGAGCAGCCGTGCCCGCCATCAGTCGGACCCAAGAGGCTTTGCTGGATCGATTCACGTTGGTGAACCTTTCTGTCGCGTTGGATGCTCGTTGTACCTCCACCCGTGCCCCCGAAGGCTGGGTAGGTGTGAAGTCAACCTAGGCGGAGGAAGCGCGAGCAAGGCCGAACGGCGGGCTCTCGTTAGCGAACCGTTACGCAGTACCGGCTCAGCGGATCAGAACGGCAACCTGCATAAGCAGTGGTACTACGAGCAACGCGGGCAGCAGGTCAGCCACCGGAATGTTGCGAATTCGCAGCAGGCGCAGGGCGACTCCCACGAGAAGGAGGCCACCGACCGCCGTGATGGCGGCAAGTTCCGCAGCGGGTAGAACGTCGCCCAGGATCACGCCCAGCAGCGTCAGGCTGCCCTGGACGACCACGATAGTGATGGCGCTCGCGGCGACTCCAAGTCCGAAGGAGGCTGCGAACGCGAGAGCGGCGAAGCCGTCGAGGGTCGCTTTGAGGAACAACTGGTCGGCTCCGTTGCCCAACCCGTCGTTCAACGATCCCA